>JAQVYO010000006.1 GCA_028708585.1 Oscillospiraceae bacterium | reverse complement strand
TGATATGGTTGCGTTTCGCATGCAGATGCTTGCCGGGCAGATCAGCAAGCTTGCTGGTCAGGTAAATATAATCATAGCCGGCCCGGTCCCTGAAAAAGGAAAACCGGTCGGGCGTATACCCCTTCAGGGCAGTCCTGTTCTCTTCCGTGAGGCTCATGAACTGCAGCGGCTCCCCGCGCAAGGCTGCATCGTCCTCAAGGGCTTCCAATACCGCATCCCAATCTCCCCGCCCGGCCGGATAAAGATAACACGGTCCAATGGAACCCACAAAGTGGACCAGCAAAAAGTCCTCGAAACGGGCAATCTCTGTTTTGTACATCTCATTCCAAACAAATAAATTGGTAAATGTATACTCACAACCGCGAAAGTCCGCATAGGAAAGCAATTCATCTACCCAAGGCTTGTCTCCGACTCTCGGTGTTCTAAAGTTTATCACAGTGCATCTCCCAAAATTTTTTCTTATTTTAACATGGCACCTTTTTGTTTGCAAGTCTGTGACCAAACCACATAAAGCTGAATTTATTTTAAATTTCAGGTTTTACTTGGTTCCAAGCAAGTGAAAACAAAGGCGGACGGCTTTGCCGTCCGCCTTTGTTTTGAAACCGCGCCCGAAACGAAAATCAGTTGATGTCAATGACCGAAACAGGGCAGTCGTCTCTCGCGTCCATGGCGGTCTGTACCACGTCTTCTGGGATCTCGTCCACATATGCTTCCGCAAAGCCGTCGTCTGCCAAGCGGAACACCTCCGGGCATGTGCTGGCGCAAAGACCGCATCCGATGCAATTTTCTCTGTTGATTTCTGCTTTCATAGTTCAGCCTCCCAAAATAAAGTGTATTTATTTTAACTGGCTATCGCCAGAAGTATGAGCTGCCCCTTGTTTGCTTTTTTGTTCTGGGGACGAAACCGGTGTTTCTTGTTCCCCGCTAAAAATAAAATCCGGAATCGGTTTGTCCCACAATCCTTTCCGAACAGGCTGCGTTTCCTTTTTCATGCGGCTTCACCTCCTCCAAGGCAACGGAAAAAAGCGAAGAGCTTATTGTTTCATAGACGATTTCCGAGGACTCTCCTGATCCCTTTCACGCCTGTCGCTTTCCCTATTGGCAATGGTTTGGGCATAGGGAGTTTCATCCCAATGCCGGCTTGCGTGACCCCACGTGTCAATGAGAGAAATATGGTTTTTTTTGACTCTGGACATTCTGAAACCTCCACATGCTTTAGATAGACCCGGGGATAAAAAAAGTATTTGCATATTACATGAAAACATGCGTCAAAGAGCGGCAAAACATCGCACCCGCGCGAAAATATATCAGGGCATGTTTCCTGGTTTTTCTTTGGTATATGGATTTCAGAAAAAATTATTTTTTTGCGGTTTTGACTGTTTCTTTCAATTTGCGGTATATCTTTTTTCGCTATGGGTTACACTGAAATTAAACATATTTTGGAAGGGAGCGAGGGACGCTTTGGTAAAAGGTGTTTCCCGTCGGGTGATTGTGGTCCAATCGCCCGACCGGCGATTATTTGAGCAGGCCATATTTATTATGCGGGAGGACGCTTTCACAACGGAAGGCGTCACCGCCGATCAGGTGATAGAGGAAGCCCGCAGGGTAGCAAACGGCTATGTCCGGACCCATTCCGGATGGGGCAAAAGGGTCCGAAAGCTAACGCCTTCCATCTTTATGGCCCTGGGCGCCGGCTTTATGGGACTTGTATGGTTTCTCTTTACGCTGCTGTAATCCCGGGCAACTTTGACACTGTTCCGTCTTCTCGGGAACAAGGACGAATCGAAACCATTCGCCCCGTTAAAAGACAAACAAGAGCGAAACGAGCGGAATTTTTTCGCTCGTTTTTCATTTTTCTTTTAAAATCATTTTATTTTTTTTAGTATTATGTCGATAAAAAAATTATTTATCCCGCAAGAGGCTGCACCCGTCCCCAAAATTCGTGAATTCCCTACAAAATCAATGATTCTAATGTAATTATTTGTAACTAATTTGTTTCCATTATATATTATTTTTTTACAAAAATCGTCCCATTTTGGTTTACATAATATTTTGACAACTTGATAAGGTCAGAACGTTTTGCGTTAAAAACTTGACAAGATAGGTTCAATAGACTATAATGACCCCATTATTTCCAAGCCAAATACGAAAAATTACAGACTGTTACCATTCGTTAATCTTTAAGTTTTGGAAACAGTTTGTTTGCATAGATAGCATACAAATGACTGCCAATTAGGCTGGTTGGACAACCGAATAAAAATAAATGGGAAAATAGAAAACAGAATCCATTTACGGCAGACCATGTATTCCATCTACCAGGAGGCAACCATGCTAAAACGAATATCTTTCAAGGGGCGATTTACCCCTGCGATCCGAACCCGCATTATTTCCACTCTTGTTTTCAGCATTGCAATTGTTACGGCCTTTTCCTTCTTTGCTTCGGCCAAAACAGTATATACAATTACGGACGGCGGGAATGTGACCAAAGTATCTTCCTATTTTTCCTCTCCCAATACCATTCTCGCAACAGCGGGCATTTCCATTGATCCTTCCGACAAAGTGGTTTCCGATGAATCCAGCGAAACGCCAAGCATCAAGATCGTCCGCAGCCAAATGGTCACCATTCAGTGCGACGGTGCTTCTATCAACGTTTTGGCTTATGACGAAACCGTCGGTGAAATATTAAGCCGAGCGGGTATTTCCCTTGGGAAATATGATGAGCTTTCCGTCTCGCCCACCGATCAGGTGACAGACGGCATGGTCATTAAAGTAACCCGCAAAATCATAACCTACAAAACCGTTACAGAAGAACTTCCTTATAAAACCATTAAAAAAGACAGTGTTTATCTCTATACCGGCGATAAAAAAGTAATTACTCAGGGCGTCAGCGGCATCCGGACCGACACATATGAAATCACGACGTCGGATGGAAAAGAAGTTTCCCGCGCCTTGGTTGACAGCAAAGTAACGACACAACCGGTCTCCAAGGTTGTGGCATACGGTACAAAGGCCAAATCAAAAAGCGTCGCAGCCGCATCTGGAAAAAATCTTTCTTATTCCAAAGTCATTACCTGCGTTGCAACCGCATATACGACGCAAAACCAGTCCTGTAAAATTACCGCCACCGGCACCACCGCCAGAGTAGGCGCTATTGCGGTGGATCCAAAAGTCATTCCCTACGGAACAAAAATGTATATCGTCACCTCCGACGGCAGTATCATTTACGGCGTTGCCACCGCGGAAGATTGCGGTGCTTTTTCCGGAAAACGCATCGACTTATTTTATAACACAAGAAGCGAATGCGTCAATTTTGGCCGGAGGACCTGTAATGTTTATATTTTAAACTAAGAAAAACGGATGCAAATCCCCGTCTTTCTTTTACAAACCAGCGGCGGGGTAGTTCTCTCAACTACTCCCGCCGCTAGCTTTCTTTACTGCAAACTTTCTTTTCGTTTGAGTTGGAGCCTATCCGCAATCATTGCGATAAACTCGCTGTTGGTAGGTTTGCCTTTGGAGTTTGAGACTGTATAGCCAAAGTACTTTTGCAGAGTTTCCAGGTCTCCCCTGTCCCAGGCCACTTCAATCGCATGGCGAATGGCACGTTCCACACGGGATGGTGTTGTACCGAACCGTTTGGCCACTTCCGGATACAGCACTTTAGTCACCGCATTGATTACTTCCATATCATTGACCGCCAAAACGATAGCTTCTCTCAGATATTGGTAGCCTTTGATGTGGGCTGGCACACCGATTTCATGAATAATTGCGGTCACCAGAACTTCAAGGCTTTCCCCTCGAGAAGGGCGAAGCAGAGAGATTTCCTCTGCCGGGGCTTGTGAAACATTGTACATTTGCCGAACTCTTTCAATCACACTGTTGGGCCGACAAGGTTTCATCATAAAATATCCGGCGCCCAACGTTGCCGCTTGTTCCACGATATGCTCCTTGACGAAATTGGATAGAACCAAAACTTCCAGCTTGGGTTTTCGCGCCGCCGGATTGACTTCACGCAGAACATCCAGCCCGTCTACCTGGGCCAGCAGCACGTCCATGATCAAAATATCCGGCTGCAGTTCTCCGGTCAGTTTGACCGCTTCCCTGCCGTCTCCGGTTTCTCCCACTACATCAAAATCTTCTTCTTTTCCCAACGTTTCTACCAGAAGACTTCTGAACTCTTCTCCTGCATCTGCAATCAAAATTTTCGTCTTACTACCCATACCGTCTCTCCTCACCATTTATTTGACCACGTTTTAGGTCTGTCAAACAACCTACCTATAATTTACCATAAAGAGACAGAATTTTCAAGAGAATTTTTCCATTTTTTGGAAATTTTGTTCAACTTTATCTTCTTTATTTAGTTGTTTTTTTTCTATTTTGCATAATTTTCGACATAATACATAGAAAATTTTTATGAGACATTCTCTGACTCCTGCCAGAAAGCTTGATCCAGCATACTTTCAATAAAAATACCATATCCTTCCGTCGGATTTCCAATAAGCACATGAGTTACGGCGCCGATCAGCTTACCATTTTGCAGAATAGGGCTTCCGCTCATTCCCTGAACAATGCCGCCTGTCCGTTCCAACAGCCTTGGATCCGTGACTTTTAACATCATGTTTCTTGGGCCTCCCGCGCCGGAATAGACCCTTGTAATTTCAATTTCATATTCTCTCACGGCATCTCCCGCCACATTGGTCAGGATGGTGGCTTTTCCCACCTTTGCCGCACCGCGGCCCGCCGCCGGCAGGGCCGTTTTATTTTGGATAAAAGATTTATCTGCCATTGTCCCAAAGACGCCGCTGTCTGTATTGGCAAACAACTCGCCCAAGTCCGCTGTCAAATCGAATTTCCCCCGCAGCTCCCCCGGGTTTCCACATTGCCCCCGGATGACGTCGGTCACCGTGGACTGCATAATGGATCCGGATGCCAGGGGCACCAAAAGCGCTGTGTCCACATCGTTGATCCCATGGCCTAAAGCGCCGAATACGCCGCTTTCAGGGTCATAGAAGGTCAAGGTCCCGATTCCAGCCATGCTGTCTCTCGTCCAAGCACCTAACTTATAGGATCCGTCGTCAGATGTCTGAACTGTTTTGGCGTCGAGCTGCATCAGACGCCCGCCGCGCAATAGACGAATGGTCATCTGCTGGCCTCCAACATTTTGCAGAACCGCTTTTAGATCTTCTGTTGACTGAATTTTTTCTTGATTGATATAGGTTATAATATCGCCTTCCTGTAACCCGCATGTTTTAGCCGGGCTGCAAGCGCCTTTTGGACCCGCAACATCGGAAATTCCCACAACCATTACGCCGTCGGCAAATAATTTAATTCCCACGGCACGGCCAACCGGAATCAACATTTTTTCCGTGGTTGTTTTCTTTGCGAAACCGGTGCCGAATTTAAGCTGTTCCATGATCTGTCCCGTTTTCATTTCATTCCCCGCCGCCAGCGCCTGCTTTGCTGGCGCCGCAGTTAACAACTCAAGCACAAAAAGCGCAATCAGCGCACATATAATGCCACGAACCGCCGACAAAAGGGAAAGCGCCTGTGGCAAACCATTGGTCTGCTCCTTCATTCATTCACCTCTCCCTCTCAGCCCTTTGGGTGAAAAAAATTTTTATTTTTCTTCCCGAGGCTGTGCGTTCGTTTTGTTTTTTTTGAACGCTCTTTTAATATGCCTGTTTTCCGGATTATCAAGCAGCGCTTCGCCTGACAATTAAACACTCATTTGGGCTGGAAAAAACCAGCGGCTTCGTGATAAGTATTGGTTTCAGCACAAGGGAGAATGAAACGGGAATCTTTCATGCTCATTCAAATGCAAACCATCACAATGCCGCTGGAGACGGAAAATTTTTATTTTATTTTTTATGATCTTCCAATAAATGTGCAAAAGAATCCCATAATTCCACACATTTGAATTTCAGAACATACCCTTGGTTTTTTTCCGTTATCAGGGAAACCTGCTGTTCCGAAAGGCCGGCCTTGCGCGCCGTCTGTTCCACCGGTTCGGTTACGGCGCCCTGGCAAAGAGGCGGGAATAATACACACCACCAATTATGTCCTTCCCCTTTGCCGATCAGGACTCGTAAAGCGGTGTATTCTCCGGCGGGGAAAGAAAATCCATCATATTCCTTCGTTGGAAAATATGTTTTCTCCAATCTCACCGTTACCGTATCATGATAGCCTTCCGCCGCTACCTCATCGGCGCCCGCTTTTGCAAGGGAAGGCAAATTTTCCCTCAGCCGGGCTTCCGCCTCCTGTAGATTCCCTTCGTTTCCCAAAACCGTCTCCGCTTCCTTCAGTATCTTGTCCCGCACTTTTAATTTTAACGCCTGATCTTCCGGACGATCAGAATTCGCAAGGACATGCAGACGGATGACGCGATTTGCAAGAGAAGCCTGAGATTGGGTAAGTACGGATCCGAACGCCAGCGTAAGTGCCAAGCTGAGCAGGAGCGCAAGTTCAACTTTTCGCAGTCGATTCAAAAAAAACACCGTCCATAATAAAAATTTGTTGTTTTTATCATGGACGGTATGCTGTGTTTTTAAACCGATCTGGTTAAAAAACTCTCTTTATATCGTTTGAGCAAACGTTTCTGTGCTTTCTCCGCCGACTCCCGCCGGTCAAAAAGGCCGAACATAGACGGCCCGGTGCCGCTCATGGACACGCCCAGCGCCCCGCTGTCGATCATGACGGTGCGGATAGCCTTTAATTCTTCCCGCCGCTTGGGTTCGATCACATCTTCAAAAACGTTATACACCCTTCGGGCAACGCCGGACAGGTCTCCCTCCTCCAGCGCGGAAATCATTCCCCCGGTATCCGGGCGGCACCGAAGCTTTGTACAATTGATTTTTGAAAACAAAATCGGCGTTGAGATGGGAAAATCCGGCTTGCAGATCACCACATAACAAGGCGGAAGCGGAGCAAGCGCTGAAAGCAGCTCTCCTTTGCCCTGTGCCAGCATGGTTCCCCCCGCGATGCAGTAAGGCACGTCGGAGCCAACCTGAGCGCCTGTTTCCAGCAGCTGTTCCGATGTCAAGGCGCCATACCGTGCGTTTAACACCCGGAGAACAGCCGCTCCGTCGCTGCTCCCTCCTCCCAGTCCAGCGCATACCGGGATGTTCTTTTCAATAAAAATGCTCAGGCCGGGCCGCGGAATTCCAGCATTCCGAAAATACTGAACAGCGGCGGCGGCGGCTAAATTTTTATCATTTTTCGGTATATACCGATTGGTGGTCTGAACCTCCAGCCGGGTTCCTTCCCGGATCATGATTTGAAGCGTGTCACAAAGGGTTACACTCTGCATCACCATGCACAAGTCATGGTATCCGTCTGGCCGTTCGCCCGTCACGTCAAGCGTTAAATTGATTTTGGCGTTTGCCGTTTCCACAAATACGGACATGCTTCCAGCCCCTTTGCCCCTATCACATCTATCGGATTTTTCTGCATTCCAGATAATATCGCTTGTCCCACGCTTCCCCCATGGAAAACGTCTTCCGGGGCAGAACGCCGTCTGCCATCACGATTGGAAACAGCTGGGATTTCCTCATAGTGGGAAGCAAAAAACCGATATTGGCGCTTTTTTTGCCCAACTCTCTGGTGATGTCCGATCCGTGGATGTAGTCGATTCTGCCGCCATGCTCTTTTGTATATTCATCCAAAAAGCTTTGCAGCGTTCCAACGGCCAGCTTGGCTTTGGAATTTGGAATGGTAACGACGCCTTCCCGTTCCCCGTAAACAAACCCGATGGCCTGCCCTTCTCCGGGTCCTTCCGTTGCACCGGGATACCGGTTTTTGAGTTCCCGAAGCACATCTGCCGGATCTACGCCGAAAACGACCCGGTGAATCGGCTCGAATTCCAGAGAGCCGTCATGCAGGTTGACCACTTCAGTCAGCGCATAGCGGGAGGGAAGACTCGCCCACTGCTCCGGCGGCGTCGACTGCTTTTGGCGTTCATAGCATTCTTTTGCGGTGGCAAGGGAATGGTTCCCATCCCCTACCGCGAACAAAAGAACCGGCGCGTCCGGCATGTGATACTTCTCCTTAAAAGCGGCGGGTTCCGTGAGACTCCAAAGCGCCCGGGTCAAACGCGCCTCCTGTTCTCCGGATACCTTCCAGCCGGCAATATGCCCCCCGCCTTCCATGAGGGTAAAATCATAGAGCTTCTCCATCCGGTCTTTTTCCCCGCCCAGCGGTTCGATGGCCGTTCTCATAGGATCGTCAATCAGCAGCATAATATGGGTTGCTTCCAGCGGAGCGTCCCTGCGGACAGCCACTCGGGGCGGAATCCGCTCCAGAACCGTTCCTTCGGTGGCCCGGATCAAAGCGGAAGCCCCGGGATGGTAATCATATTGTTCCAAATCCACCGCGCCCACAACACCCCGCCGCACCTTGCCGTTTGCCTGTGTGCGTTCCACATAAATATAGCTTGCGGGAACGGTCCGGAACACGCCTTCCTTCAGGTAGGCTTTCATGGTAGCGTTGATTTGTGCGATGTTCTCCTGTTCTCCGGCGCTGCCTAGCCGGCTTTCAGGGAAAACCAGACGCAGTGTGGAGGGCTGGTTCCCAACCGCACGCTCCACCCGCTCCCAATATTCCGGCTGAGAGGTGTATTGATCACAGGCCACCACGCTCCAAGACGCCATATTATTTGTTTTGGGAAGCAAAATGTCCGCTGGTATAAACCCGATTTTATGCTGCAGTTCGTTCATGTCTTCTTTCTACCTTTCAAATTTAGCAACCCGCTCTTTCAAAAGGACCGCCCGCCGGGTAGACGAAATCAGTTTTCCAACGGCAAAACGGCGCCAAATTCCCGCCAATTATGGCCTCTCCAGCTGAAAGAGCATCGGCATTAGGGAAGTCCCTTCCGGGACAAACCGGCCTTGGGCACCGCTTTCCTCGCTGTAAGGAAGGCCCGATTCGCGATCCACAGAGCTTTGATAAAGCAAAAAAGGCACAGGATCCCCGTCGTGTGCCCGACTGGAGGTCAAGGTCTTATGGTCGCTTACAATCAAAAGACGGTACTCTATGTTAAGCGCCGCCAGCGCCTTGGTGAGAGGCTCCACCACAAGGGCGTCGATTCTCCGGATGGCCTCGATCTTTCCGGCCAGATCCCCGTTGTGGGTGCACTCATCCGGTGCTTCCACATGGATCGCCGCAAAATCATATCCGTTTTGCAGCGCCCCCACCGCCGCATCCACTTTGCCTTGATAATTGGTGTCCAATTCGCCGGTAGCACCCTCTACCATAGATACGTCCAGGCCTGCCAAGCGGGCGATCCCGTGGCACAGGGGGACCGCGGAAATCACAACGCCCGTTTTCCCATATTTCTTTACAAAGGACGGCAGTTTGACCGCAGTCCCCTCAGCCCAGAACCAGATGCCGTTGGCAGGCAGTTTCCCTGCCTTTCGGCGGGCGTCGTTTATGGGATGCCGGTCTAAAATTTCGTTCGCACGCTTCATAAGCGTTTTCAATACATCCGCATTTTTACAGCCCCTTGGCAAAAGAGGTCCGATTTGGTTTCCCAGATGATCGTGAGGCGCGGCGGCCTCCAGGCCTTTAATATCCGCGCCGGCCTGCACCGCAATATGCCGGAAAGAAGGGCTCGGATAAATCCGCATTGCCGCCTCTTGCGCCAATGGCGCAAAATCCGGATGGGAAAACAGCGCCTTGATGAGCGCAATAGATTCTTCCCCGCTGATGGAACCCGCATTATGGGACAGAATTTTTTTGTCCTCAAAGGGAAGGTCCCCCTCTTCCAGGGTAATCATGTTGCAGCGATAGGATACGTCTCCCGGGTTTAGGGAAATGCCGGAACCCGCGGCCTCCAAAGGGGACCTTCCTGTATAGCACATTCTGGGATCGGCTCCGAAAATGGATAAAATTGCCGTATCGCTGCCCGGCGGAACGCCCGGAGGACAGGTTCTCACAGTCCCCACTTCCCCCTTGGCCGCCAGTGCATCCATAAAAACAGCGCCGGCCGCCTGGATAGGGGTTTTATTTCCCAGTTCCGGCACCGGATTATCCGCCATGCCGTCGCCAATAACTAAAATATATTTCATAAAAATTCTTTCCTTTGCTGGTTTAGGCGGAACGGCCCTGTTCCCTGCGCAGTTTGGCAAGGAAGCGCTCCATTCGTTTCAGCGCCTCCGCAATATTCTCCATAGAAGCCGCATAACAGCAGCGGACAAATCCCTCGCCGCCGCCGCCGAATGCGTTACCCGCAATGACAGCTATTTTTTCTTCCATTAACAGACGTTCGCTGAATTTATCGGAGGAAAGGCCGCTGCTGCGGATGCAGGGAAATGCATAAAATGCGCCCTGCGGCTCAAAACATTCCAGCCCAATGCGGCGAAATCCGTCCACCATAAAACGGCGGCGTTTATCATAGGATTCCCGCATCTTACCTGGGTCTGCCATTCCGTTGCGCAGCGCTTCAATGCCCGCAAATTGACTGATGGTAGGCGCGGACATAATACCAAATTGGTGAATTTTGGTGATTTCCTGAATAATTTTCTCCGCGCCGCAGACATATCCCAAACGCCATCCGGTCATTGCAAATGCTTTGGAAAAACCGCTGACAACCAAGGTGCATTCATACATGCCGGGAATACTGGCCATAGAAACGTGATCCTGACCATAGGTCAGCTCGGCATAAATTTCGTCAGACAAGACAATAATATTCGTATCTTTCAGAATGCCGGCCAGCGCCTCCAGATCCGCGCGTTCCATAATGCCGCCGGTTGGGTTGCTGGGATACGGAAGAACCAACAGTTTGGTTTTGGGCGTGATGGCCGCTTTCAGCTCCTGCGGCATCAAGCGGAACCCGTTTTCCACTTTTGTTTCCACCTCAACGGGAACACCGCCCGCAAGCGTCACCAGCGGCCCATAGCAGACAAAAGAGGGCGTTGGGATAATGACCTCGTCCCCCGGGTCCACCAGTGCGCGGATAACCAAGTCAATGGCCTCGCTTCCGCCAACAGTAATACAAATCTGGTCGTCATACGCATATTTGATATGAAAACGGCGCTCCAGATAAGAAGATATTTCTTTGCGCAAAGCCACCATTCCGGCGTTGGAGGTGTATTTGGTATACCCCTCCTTCAGAGATTCGATTCCAGCGGCTCGGATATGTCCGGGCGTAACAAAATCAGGTTCGCCGACTCCCAGAGAAATAACGTCTTTCATTTCCTCTAAAATGTCAAAAAAACGGCGGATTCCAGAAGGAGCAAGCCCCACAGCCCTTTTCGACAAGACGGAACCATAATCGATCATATATTTTCTCCCTTCCCAGCGCTGCAAAGCTGTCATTATTTTTTCTATTATACTACATATTTGCATGATTTCATAGTAAAACCTGCAAGTATGAAAAGCGCATTTTCCCCAAAATTAGTGCCCAAAACAATCTGACCGCACATTACTATTCATAAAAAACAGAGTTTTTAAGGGTACTTTTGGCGTTTTACTCCCATCCTCATATCCCTATTATGGGTAGTATAAACATGGGTTGGGTGGGTAAACTATACCGGAGCGATTCATTAAATGGAGGAATTTTGCTATGATCATGGATAAAATTGCCCTTGTTCTTGCCATAATTGGCGGCCTCAACTGGGGCAGCATCGGTATTTTTGGCTTTGACTTTGTGGCTTTCGCCTGCGGCGGTCCTGGCAGCGCGGTCAGCCGCGTTATTTACACGCTGGTTGGCCTGGCTGCCATTTGGTGTATTTCCCTTCTTTTCCGGGATCGGGACCCTGTTGAAAACGATATATAAGTTCAAATCCAAGCAAAGCAAGCGAGGGAGACAATTTGTCTCCCTCCTTATCTTATTGCCCCGCCAGCGCAAGCACCACTTCTCCCGCCAGCATAAAGCCGACGCTTCCAGGCACCCATGGAACGCTGGCGGGAACGCTTCTTCTTCCGGGAGGCGGCGTCTCCCCAGGGGCGATTTTCGCAGGAAGTTCCGGCGAAAAGATCACCTTATGGTGATAAATCCCCCGGCGGCGCAGTTCCCTGCGGATAATACGGGCCAGCGGGCAGCCGCTGGTTTCCGAAATATCCGCCGTTCGGAATCCGGACAGACGCAGCTTGTTTCCGGTCCCCAAAGCAGAAATAATGGGAATATTTCGGTTCAGGGCGGTTTCAATCAAATCCAGCTTGCAGGAAACTAAGTCGATGGCGTCAATAATATAGTCATAGCAACCATCAAAAAACTTTTCCCTCGTATCCGCGCTGTAATAGTCCATTCGGGCTTCCACCTTGCAGTCGGGATAAATATCCAGAATCCGCTGGGCCATCGCTTGGACCTTGGGCTGTCTCAGCGTGGAATGAAGGGCCTCCGCCTGCCGGTTTAAATTGGTCAGGGCGACGGCGTCATGATCCACTAATGTGATAGCGCCCACGCCGGACCGGGCCAGGGCTTCCGCTGCGTAACCGCCCACGCCCCCGATTCCAAAAACCGCTACATGAGCATTATGAAGCTGACGCATCGCTTCCTTCCCCAAAATCATTTCCATGCGTAAAAATTGATCGGGCATATTCCGCCTCCGCTTACATTGCGGGATACCTCAAAATAGCTTCATTTTGAGGTATCCCGTTTTTTATCCGCTTGATCCGTCAAATTACAAAACGCATACCAGATCCTTGATCGTTGATGGAATAACCAGCTTTCACTTTATCATACCAGGCGGTATAAGCCTCCGATTTTTTATTGTCTTCTACCTGAAGCTTCCAATATACTTCATCATACTTCACAAAATATACAATGGAATATCCGTCGTCCGTTTCAATGAGCGAGGCGTCCCCCGCTTTGTGCGGACTGCCAAACAGCCAGCTGGAAACCGCCGAAGAAACAGAAGTCTTGTTGACCTGCTGGGAAAGGCCGCCGTTTTCCTTGGCGTCCGAATCCTCAGTATGTTCTTTTGCCATGGACGCAAAGGCAGCTTCCGTTGCTGCTCCTTTTTTCCATTGGCCAAGAAGGCTCTCCGCTTTTGCCTTGGCTTCCGCCATCTGCTGGCTGGTGGGTGCGGCGGATCCGCTGGCAGCCTCGGCCTTGATGACAATCTGCCGGATGTCGGCTGTTTTGTATTCGTTGCGGTGACGGCCTAAAAATTGAATGACATAATACCCATTGCTGGCTTTGACCGCTGTGACATCCCCATTCTTTCTGGATGTGTCAAAAAGCCAGTCGGCATAGGGATAGCTGGAAACATTCGCATAGCTCATGTCGGAAATTGTGCTGCTCTCTGCGTTGGCATAGGTTTCTTTTTTGTCGGAAGGCGCGTATTCCTTGGCAAGGGCGGTAAAATCCGCTCCGCTTTTGAGCCTTGCAGCCATCGCATTCGCCTTTTCGGATGCTTTTGCCATGGCGGCTTCCTTTTCCTTATCCGTCGCCTCCACTTCTTTTCCGCTGCTGTCCTTGGCGGAGGCAGCGCTTCCGTCAACCAGGAAAAAGCGGTATCCCACAACGTCATAATTTTTCTGATTTTTATTGTAGGAATCAGTCAGTTCCTGGTCGGTATACTTCATTTTGCTCATCAGACTCTTGGTATAATCCTGTGCCAACAGAGTATTTTCCACCTGGTCATAATAGAGCTGCGCAGTCACGGCGTCACCATAATAGGAAAAGTAAGCGTTGGTTGAAATGTTGTTGTTCACGCAATAGACCTTAATATTCTCCTTCAGCTCCCCGATCTGGTTTTGACTATCTTTGGTCAAGGAGAAATTTGCTTTTCTGGCCTCGCTTGCCACAATAATGGTTCTTTCCATCTTTTCAAGGCCCATCTTCAAGAAATAATCCGCCCAAGTTGTTTTTTCATCATATTTCTGTTTGTCCAGCGCTTTGCTGGTATCCAGGCCGAACAATTGCGCCTGGCTTCCATAGGAATTCAAAAATTCTTTATAAGCGTTCTGATAATAAAACTGTACCACACCGGCGGAATAATTTTGGCTGCCGATGGTTACCGCGGTCGCGTTTTTGGGAATGACGCCGGAACTCCAAACAGCCAGCGCCACGCAAGCTACGATCAGGACGATCGAAATCAGGAGAGTCCAGAATTTTGTCTGCCGGTTCTTTTTCTCCTCTTCCTGCCCCCGGTTTTCCTTGGCTCCCATCCAGGATTCCTTGCGTTTTTTCTTGAATACGCCCATATCTTCCTTCCTCTCGTATCTTTGGATAAACCCGCCCGGATCTTTCTTGCCTCCAGAAGGTTGGTTCACCGGGTTTCCTCAAGGGGATTTTTGTCCCATTCGGCCAAACAAACATCAGGCAGTATTATACCTGATTGAAATTAGTCTTGCAAGGAAATAAAGAAAGCTTCCTTAAAACGTCTTCAAAAATAAGGGAGTGTCCCTTATGGCTTTCCGCCATTTCCAGGCACTCCCTTATACCGATCAGCCGCAAAGCGGCTTTGGGCCGCTTTCTGATTTTGGAACCGGTTCTTACTTCAGTTCTACCTTCGCGCCGACTTCTTCCAGTTTGGTCTTCAAAGACCCGGCTTCTTCTTTGGAAACGCCTTCCTTGACGGCCTTGGGGGCGGCTTCCACCAGTGCCTTGGCATCGGCAAGGCCCAAGCCCGTGATCTCGCGGACAACCTTGATCACTTTGATCTTCTCTGCACCGAAGCTGGCCAAAACAACGTCAAACTCGGTCTTCTCTTCTGCGGCGGCAGCTGCGGCGGGAGCGGCGGCTACGGCAACAGCGGCGGGAGCGGCGGCGGACACGCCGAACTCATCTTCCAGCGCATGTACCAGCTCGGATAGCTCCAGCACAGTCAGGTTTTTTACTTCTTCAATCATAGCGGTGACTTTTTCACTAGCCATTTTCATTTCCTCCATCATGTCATTTCATTTGTTTTGCGTTTCATTAGCCCACTTTTTGATCGGCAATAGCCTGAAGCGCCACGGCCAAGCCGCGGATATTGGCATTTAAGACGTTTACAAGGCCGGTAACCGGCGCCAGCATGGTGCCAAGCACCTGAGCCTGAAGGACTTCCTTGGCGGGCAAGTCAGCCAAAGCGGACACTTCCGCCGGAGAAATGACCTTCCCATCCACGAAACCCGCTTTGACGATCAATTTTTTGCCGTTCATCTTTTTGGCAAATTCGCTGACAATCCTAGCGGGCGCCACAGGGTCGGTAAAGCTGACGGCCAGGGCGGTAGTTCCGTTTAACACAGGTTCCACGGCATCCAGCCCCACCTGTTTGACAGCAAACCGCGTCAGTGTGTTTTTTACAACGGCGTACTCCACTTCGGACTTGCGCATCTGACTGCGCAGCGCGCTGTCCTCCGCCACGGTAATTCCCTTATAGTCCACAAAAACACCGGCGCTGGCTTTCTGCATCTTTTCCGCCAGGCCCTTTACGATCTCTTGTTTTTCCTGCAACACTTTTGCATTGGGCATCTTTGATTCACCTCCATATCAAACGAAAACTGTCCCCGCTCCAAAGATACGAGGACAGTAAGCAATCAAAAAGCATTCGCTTTGCACTGCTTTCCTCGGCAGGATTTATGACGACGGCCACCTGCTGTCTCCGGAACGCTACAGATTAGTTTATCAAACAAACCCGTGTTTTGTCAAGAACAATTTATCCAATCCGGACGGCTTCACTCCGCCACAAACCCTTTACAGCCGCCATCTGCACGCAAAAGGAGATATCAGACGGTTTTGGCCGCGTTGATTTTCACGCCGGGGCCCATAGTGGAGGCCGCCACGCAGCTTCTAATATACTGGCCCTTTGATGCGGCGGGCTTTGCCTTGAGGATGGCACCCATCAGCACATTATAGTTCTCCAGGAGTTTATTTTTGCCGAAAGAAACCTTGCCGATGGGGCAATGAATGATATTGGTTTTATCCAAACGGTATTCGATTTTACCGGCTTTGATCTCGTTCACCGCCCTGGTCACATCCATGGAAACGGTACCGGCTTTAGGAGAGGGCATGAGTCCTTTGGGACCCAGCAGCTTACCCAAGCGGCCCACAACGCCCATCATATCCGGTGTTGCCACAACGACATCGTAATCAAAGAAATTTTCCGTCTGAATCTTGGCCACCATGTCCTCCGCGCCTACGAAGTCTGCTCCGGCGGCCTTTGCCTCATCCGCTTTTGGCCCTTTTGCAAACACCAGCACCCGGCGGCTTTTGCCGGTGCCGTGAGGCAGCACGATGGCGCCGCGCACCTGCTGGTCGGCATGACGGGAGTCAACCCCCAGCTTTATATGAAGCTCTACCGTCTCGTCAAACTTCGCGGGAGCTGTTTTCACAACCAAATCCAGGGCATCCGCCGCATCATACTGCATGTTGCGGTCAATCTGTTTGGCGCTCTCTTTATATTTTTTGCCTCTGAACAATGTAAATCCTCCTTTAATGAGGCGGCATAACATCCTTATGCAACCGCCTAGTGGTTATAATCGGACGAATCCTCCCACTCCGCGCAGGGGCTGTTTACTCACCCACAGCAACGCCCATGCTGCGGGCGGTGCCGGCAATCATACTCATGGCCGCCTCGACGCTGGCCGCGTTTAAGTCCGGCATTTTCAGTTCGGCGATTTTACGCACATCCTCTTTGCTGATGGTGGCAACCTTGGTCTTATTGGGCACGCCGGAACCCGATTCGATGTTGCAGGCCTTTTTGATCAGAACAGCCGCAGGCGGCGTCTTGGTGATAAAACTAAAGGAGCGGTCGGCATAAACCGTGATGACCACGGGAACCACAAGGCCAATTTCATTTTTGGTCCGCTCGTTGAACTCCTTGGTAAACGCGGGAATATTGATCCCGTGCTGGCCCAGGGCCGGACCCACAGGGGGCGCCGGCGTTGCCTTTCCGGCCGGAATCTGAAGCTTAATATACCCCGTTATTTTCTGTGCCATGGATAGCACCTCCAAAATACATAATTTGAGTCTGTTTCTCTGTTTCCGGAACGCAAGAAAACCCAGTCCGGGAACTCAAGGCGCAAAACAATCAAAGCGGAAGCGGCTCCACCTGATCCAGTTCCAGTTCCACCGGCATTTCCCGGCCAAACATGGATACCACAACCCGCACTTTGTTCTTATCCGGTTCAATCTCGTCCACAACGCCAAAGAAGGATTCCATGGCGCCGTCTATAATTTTTACATTGTCGCCCACCTGATAGCTGACCGTGACCTCCCGCTTTTCTACGCCCATAGCGGCAATCTCCTCATCTGTCAGAGGAATCGCTTTATTGCCGGAGCCAACAAAGCCGGTGACACCGCGTACATTGCGCACCAAATGCCAGCTTTCATCAGTAAGCACCATTTTAATTAAAACATATCCGGGGAATACTTTCCGCTCCACCGTTTTTGTGCCTGTATCCGTAACCTCGGTTACGGTTTCTACAGGGACCTCGACGGACAAAATCAAATCGTAGAGTTTTCTGTTCTCCACATATTTCTCAATGGTGGCCGCTACCGTATTTTCATACCCGGAATAGGTATGCACCACATACCATTTCGCATTCTCAGACATCCCTGCGCCCCTAACCTTGTACCAAAGTGATGAGCGCTTTGGCTGCCCCGGCTGCCAACCAGTCAAAGGCCCAGATAAACACGCCTACAACAAAAACGCAGGCAATTACGGTCAGCGTATTGTTGGTAGTTTCCTTTGCCGTAGGCCACTGTACCTTTTTCAGCTCGCTCCGCATTTCGCGGCACCAGCGGCGCAGACCCTGCCAGGCTCTTGCGAAAACATTGGGCTTTTTCTTTCCCGGCTGCTTCTTCTTTTTTGGAAGACTGGCAGTCTCGCCCACATTCAGTTCTTTTTTTTCGTTTTCAGCCATTTGCGCATCCTTTCCTTATGGCTCACTTTGTTTCCGTGTGAACCGTGTGCTTTCTGCAGAATGGGCAGTATTTGTTCATCACCAGTCGATCCGGGTCGTTTTTCTTATTCTTCATTGTGTTATAGTTTCTCTGCTTGCACTCATTGCACCTGAGCGTCACCTTTACGCGCATACTTAACGGCACCTCCTTTTATATTTGACGCGCTTCGCCGCCTTTTACACTGGTTTTGAAAAACCAGTTTTCCAGCGGACGTCCGCGCCCTGCTGCCTCCCTGACCGGCAAAATACCCCGGACTTTCTTCCCTTTTTCTCAGATTATAAAAATGCGCAAAAAAAGAAAGCCCTTCCGACAGGTAAAAATAGTTTATCATAAGAAAAGCATACGGTCAATCACTTTTTTTAAAAATTTTAAAATAAAAACGTGGTTTCGCCGTCCTTTTTCGCACCCAAACTTTCGCAATGCGCAAAAAAGCAGGCGCATCTCCCCGCTTTGGAAGAAATGCGCCCGCCCAATGTACCGTTTCAAACCGTCATTCTGCAAAAGAAATTTTGCCCTCCGGCGCCTTTCCTTGCAATTTCTCGTTATTTCCGAACAAATACGCTCTTAGGCTGACCACAAACGGGGCATTTCCAATCGTCCGGCAGCTGCTCAAAGGGCGTTGCCCCGTTATACACATATCCGCAAATGCTGCAAACCCATTTTCCCTCCGCCGAAGACGCATCCGCGCTTTTCGGCATTTTGCCGCCTTCCGGAACCCTGTCTCCGTTTTTGTGAGCCTGGAATGCTTCAGCCACCTTGGCTTTCATGTCTTTTTGATATGCGCCGTAGGTCAGCGGCTCGCCTTCGCCCTGCCAGGCGTCCACCACGTCGCAGAAGAATACCGTATGGGTCGCCAACTCTTTCATGCCGGTAACTTTGCAGCGCAGATAAGAAGCGGCACTCTCCAGCATGGGCAACTCGCCTGCCCGTTTCCGGGGAACCATCGCCCATTTGTCCGCATCCCTTCCGGACTGGAACCCGAAATTGCCGATAACGAAGGGGTCAACATCCGTTCCCAAAACGGAGATGGAAAATTCCCCCGTTTGTTTGATGGCCGCGTTCGTCTGATTTTGCTGAATGCTGCATAAAATCACGGTCGGATCGGGGGCGCTAGTAGACTGAATAAACGCATCGACAATACAGCCGGCATCTTTACCGTCCAGCCGGCTGCCCACTACATACAATCCGTAAGAAATTTTGTGCAGTGCCTTTGTATCCATTGTAGTACCTCCTTTGCAGAAAGCGCATCGCCGGAAAATCGGAAAATGCTCCCGCTTCTTTGCCGATCCGCGCTTTACGCTTTTGTTTTTTTATGGGACCCATCGCAGAAGGGACTGTTGCAACTTCTGCCGCAGCAGCACAAAACCGTCCTGCTCCCTGTTTTCAGGATTTCTCCGGTCCGATTCAGGATCTCCACCGGCCCTTCCACCGTCATGGGGCCTTTTCCACAGGTCCGAATCCGCACGCTGGCGGGATGTTTTCTCGCATATCCGATATTCCCCGCTCCCGAGGCCAGCACAGGATCCACAGAAGAACCCCCGGGAAGGGAATATTGCAGAGCGCCGGAGGGGCACCGGTCAATGCACCGGATGATCTCTTCCGGTTCCGCCGCATTAATATCCACCCAGGGCCTCCGGTCAGGATCAAACACTTTGGGCAGCAGCTTTACGCAGATGCTGGGATGTGCGCACAATTCCGGAAACCAATAGACAATCAGCTGGCTGTTTTTATACTTTCGCATTAGAATCGACCTCTTCCCTTTTCCATCTGACAGGCGGACGAATGGCTTTTTCTCAAGCCGGATGCGCCTATGGCTGCCGTATTAAAAAAATATGCCCGACAATCCGAAAAAACAGATTACCGGGCAGAGGCTTTGTCAGGAAGCCGCCATGAGCGGCCCCGTGTCCGCAAAAAGCAGGATAGATATCTGTTTGGGTCAAATGGAAGATCCCGCCCAGCTGCCCAGAACCCTTAGAACCCTTACGCCGCCAGGCGCTTTTCCGGCATATGCAGATCTTACAGCTCGGTCTTCCAAAGGCCATGCAGATTGCAATAGGAAAACACGGCCACAGGTTCGTCATCGTACATAACAAAGACAGCCTGGGGTTTGTCGCCGGGTTTGAAAATTTTTCTTTGCCCGCCGTTTTTGGTCTGCAGATATACCCACTGGATGGAATGTTCTTGGGTCATCGGGTGGGGAACGCTGCCCACATCCACGGTAACCTTCTGCTCTTGGGCCGCCACATCGGCAAGATCTGTTTTGGTAATTTCCTGCATGGGGCGGGAAAAAGCTTCTTTGTCCGTTGATAATTCACATACCACGTCAATCTTTCCGTCTTCCAGTTCCTGCATGGGATGCACAATGCCTTCGCAGTCAAGGAAAAACTTTTCGGAAAGCGAAACCACAGGAAGATGTTTTTCATTCCCAGCTTCTTTTGTATGAGGGACCAGCTCTTTCATCACATCGCCGCAACATACGGTATCGACTCCCGGATCCTCCAAGATGCTGATCACTTTTTTACAATGTTCACAAAAATAGAATTTTCGGCTTTCTTTCATCTGAAATTCTCCTTTCTGATTGGCCCCTTGGGATATTCATATTGACACTATAGATATGGTAAAACAAAAACATTTCATTTTCTGTGATTAAATCACATATACTGGCAATCTGTAAGAAAAATAAAATAAAGGGCTTTCAAAATAGTTTTACATCATATATAATAGGGAACCAGCGAAGAAAACTTAGGGAGGTAGAAGAACTTGAGTATCAAAATTGGCCTGAACGGGTTTGGCCGCATCGGTCGTCTGGTTTTTCGCAATGGTATTAGCCGGGACAACATTGATTTTGCCGGTATCAACTACCCTAGCGCCACACCGGAATACATGGCTTATCTGCTTCGCTATGACACCATGCATGGGCAGTTCAATGGAGAGATAGAAGCTTCAAAGGACGCTTTAATTGTAAACGGAAAAAAAATCCCCGTTTTCCGCAAGCCTGATCCCGCCGAAATTCCCTGGGCCTCTGTTGGTGCGGAATATATTGTAGAGGCAACCGGTAAATTTACCAAGATGGATTTGGCTTCCGCCCATCTTTCCGCCGGCGCCAAAAAAGTGGTTATTTCCGCTCCTTCCTCTGAAGCTCCCATGTTCGTCATGGGCGTCAACAACGAAACATATGAGCCATCCATGAACATCGTATCCGGCGCTTCCTGCACTACCAACTGCCTTGCGCCTCTCGCCAAGGTGATTCATGACAATTTCGGCATCCGGCAGGGACTTATGACAACGATTCATTCCATCACCGCCACTCAGAAATCAGTAGACGGTTCTTCCAAACGGGACTGGCGCGGCGGCCGCGCCGCTTCCGGAAACATCATCCCTTCCACCACAGGAGCCGCCAAGGCTGTTGGAAGGGTAATCCCCGATTTAAACGGCAAATTGACAGGCATGGCCTTCCGCGTCCCCACGCTGGATGTGTCTGTGGTGGACCTGACCGCCCGGTTGGAACGGCCCGCCAGCTATCGTGAAATCTGCGATACTATTAAAAAAGCCTGCGGCAATGAAATGAGCGGCATCATGGGATACACAGAAGAGCCGGTCGTCTCATCCGATTTTCTAGGAGATGAGCGCACCAGCATTTTTGACGCCTCCGCGGGGATCTCTCTTTCCGATGACTTTGTGAAACTGATTGCATGGTATGACAATGAAATTGGATATTCCAGCAAATTGCTGGATCTGATTGTCCACATGCACCGCGTGGACCATCCATAATATACCGGCCATTGGCACAGCCTTCCTTTTCGGAACATAGTTTCGCCGGGGCCGCCGCAAATGCTTTCTTTGCGGCGGCCCCGGCTGCATTTGATTCCCGCTTTCTCAGCTCTGCTCCTAGACCGACCGCGCCGCTTGCCCTTGGGGCCGCGCTCTGTTTGGGCGGCCTCGGGGAAAACAAGCGGCATATTTTCGGACAGGCTCATAAACGCCCCTTTCAGCGCATAGGATGGTGTTCAGGAAGGGGGCTTTTCCATGGAGACAAGGCGTTCAAATAAGCAGAAGGACAAGATGCGGCGGGGGCTTCGCCGGCTATTTGCCCTTCTTCTGGCCGGCGCCGCTCTCGGACTTGTCTACTGTACTGGAGGAGGAGGGAGAAGCACGGCTTTCTTTCAGCTTCTGGGAAGCAGCCCCCGCCTGGTAACAACTATGCTCAAATCGGAGCTTGGTTACCTGCCGGAAGACAGCGGGCTTCTGGAAAAAATGGACGGATGGCAAACCGCGGTGCTGGGAGAATCCGCTCT
>JAQVYO010000109.1 GCA_028708585.1 Oscillospiraceae bacterium | reverse complement strand
GGCTGGCCGGATAAAACCCCGGATCTGGCTTATTTCTATCCAACGGACGTGCTGGTTACCGCCTATGATATTATTTTCTTTTGGGTCGCCCGGATGATTTTCTCCGGCATGGAACATACGAAACAGATTCCATTCCACACCGTGTTTATCCACGGACTGGTGCGAGATGCCCAAGGCCGCAAAATGTCCAAATCACTCGGAAACGGCATTGACCCACTGGAGATGATCGAAACCTACGGAGCGGATGCGCTGCGGCTCAACATGGTCATGGGAAACAGCCCGGGAAACGACATGCGTTTTTATGTGGAACGTTGTGAGGCCATGCGGAACTTTGCAAATAAAATCTGGAATGCATCCCGTTTTCTGATGATGCATCTGACCATCGAGAAAAACGAATTGCCGGAACATCTGGAAATTGAGGACAAATGGGTTTTAACCCAGCTCAGCAGCCTTATTCCCGAAGTAACGGACAACATTGAAAAATTTGAGCTTGGGATTGCCGCCGGCAAAATTTACGACTTTATCTGGAACAGTTACTGCGACTGGTATATCGAACTGGCCAAAACCCGGCTGACCCAAGAAGACGGAGACAGTGCAATAAGGGCACAGCAGGTGCTCTGCTATGTGCTGACAGAGACTTTGAAGCTGCTGCATCCCTTCATGCCCTTTATCACCGAGGAGATTTGGCAGGCGCTTCCTCACGAAGGAAACACACTGATGGCTTCTTCCTGGCCGGTTCAAGACCCGGAGCTTTTGTTCCCCGCTGAGGCGGCGGATATGGAACGGGTAATGGACATCATACGCGCGGTACGCTCCCGCCGGGCGGAAATGAACGTTCCCCCTTCCCGAAAAGCCCGGCTGATTATCGTTACTCAGAACGGAAACGCTTATCGCCAATGCGAGGCGTTTATCTCCCGCTTGGGCTATGCCTCCCAGATCGAAATTCAAACAGACGGACCTTCCTCCACTGACGGTATGGTCACCACCGTGACGCCAGACGCACAGTTGTTTCTGCCGCTCAATGAACTGGTGGACTTGGAAATTGAACGCAAGCGCATTGAAAAGGAAATGAAAAAGGCAAAAACCGATCTGGATGTGCTGGACAAAAAACTGGGTAATCCGTCTTTCCTGTCAAAGGCGCCGGAGCGAGTGATTTCCGCCGAGCGGGAGCGGGCCGAAAAACTCAAATCCCTTTTGGCTGGCCTGGAAGAACGGGCACATCAGATGAAATAATCCGCTTCAAAGCCGAATCTTCATCCTTATTGCCGGATCTTCCCCGGTCCCGGCTGAGAGGGCAAAAAGCTGCGGCCGGCCCCGCCCAAGGTTATAACAGCAAACACAAACGGGGCAATCCCTTTAGGAGGAGCATCACATGACCTGTGCGGAAGCAATTGCATACATCCTTTCTATCCCCCGCTTGCCGCCCCAGCCGGATCTTGTCCGCATGAACAGCCTGGCAAACCGTCTGGGAAACCCACAAAAACTCCTGCGCTGTATCCATATTGCCGGAACTAACGGAAAAGGAAGCACCGCCGCTATGACAGCGGCGGTGCTTTCCGCAGCGGATTACAAAACCGGGCTGTTTACCTCCCCTTATTTGGAGCAGTTCCAGGAGCGCATTCAAATTGATGGAACTCCCATTTCCCCCGGGGCGCTTTCCCGCCTGACAGAGCTGGTACAGCAACAAGCACGCTCCATGGAGAAAGCGGGAGAAGGGACGCCCACCGCCTTCGAGCAGGTAACCGCCATCGGATTTCTTTATTTTTTAGAGCAGCACTGTGATTTTGTCGTGCTGGAAGCCGGCCTAGGCGGCCGGCTTGACGCCACCAATATCATCCCTCCTCCCCTTGCGGCAGCCGTCACTTCGATTTCCCGAGATCATACTGGAGTGTTAGGCGGCACTCTGGAACAAATTGCTCTCCAAAAATGCGGCATCCTCAAGAAGGGGAGCCGGGGCGTCGCCGCGCCGGGGCAGCCAAGTACGGTCCTCTCCGTCATACGGGAACACTGCCGGACACAAGCCATTCCCCTTTTGGAACCCGTCCGCCCTTCCGTTTCCCAAATGGAAACCGGACTTTGGGGAAGCCGGTTTTCCTTGTGCGGCAAAACATACGCCATCCCCCTGCTTGGCCTGCATCAAATTGACAACGCGGTAACCTCTCTAAGCCTCATCAGGCAGCTTCGGGCCGCCGGCTATTCGATTTCCCAAGAAGCGGAAGAGCGCGGCCTTGGCGCCGTCCGCTGGCCGGGCAGATTGGAGCTGATTTGCAGCGCGCCGCAGGTGCTGCTGGACGCCGCCCATAACCCCGGCGGCATTGCTTCTTTATGCGATGCGCTGAATCAATATTTCCCGGACACCCCCCCCGTTACGGTAATGGGCATGCTGTCAGATAAAGAATATGCCCTTTGCGCTGCGGAGCTAGCGCGCCGCAGCCGCGTGATGATTGCCGTCTCCCCCCCTGAATGCTCCAGGGCGGTTCCTGCCGAAAAATTTGCGGAAGCCGCCGCCCCATACTGTCCCGATGTTCGCCGGGCGGACAGTCTGTCTCAAGCGTTGGAGCAGGGATTGGAGCTTGTGGGAAAAGGCGGCCTTTTGCTGGTCTGCGGCTCCATTCCTTTGATCGGCTCGGCGCGAACAGAACTCATAGGGCGCCATCTGGAATGCGGTGAACGTTTCTTTTAAAGCTGGACCGGCCAAATAATCTTGAATCCGTTTTATAAAAAGGCAGCGCGTTTGCGCCGCCTTTTTACTTGGAACCATCAACAAATTCTGATTTTTCAACGAAAATCTGACAAAAAAATAATTTTGATTGGGATATAATACCAAAGATGGGACATACTATCCTTGTCTTTCAAATTACCACTGGTCCCGGAGGGAGGAAATTCATTTGGAAATCAGCTATACAAACCAGAACCGGGAGTTGACCATCTATTTAAAAGGAGAATTGGACCACCATGCTGCGAAACAGGCCATGGCGGCTATTGACGATCAAATTGAGGCTTGCCTGCCCAGCAAGGCTATTTTAGATCTGAAATTTGTGACGTTTATGGATTCTTCCGGCATTGCAGTTTTGCTCCGGGCCTATCGGCGGATGAGCGAGCTGGAAGGCAGCCTTATGGTGCGCAACGTACCCGAGCAGACTCGAAGGGTGCTAAACGTAGCGGGCCTCAATCGTCTGATTTCATTCTGTTAAGGGGTGTTACATATGAAAGTGAAAGCGGAGAACTATATGTCTCTGGAATTTCCCAGTAAATCCGCCAATGAAGGTTTTGCCAGAACGGCGGCGGCCTGCTTTGCCGCCCAGTTGGACCCTACATTGGAGGAATTGGAGGATTTGAAGACAGCCGTGAGCGAAGCGGTAACCAACTGCATTGTTCACGCCTATCCCAAATCCATCGGCAAAATACGCTTAAAAGCCCGGCTTTCAGAAAACGGTATGCTGGAAATTGCAGTGAAGGACTGGGGTGTCGGCATTCCCAATGTGGAACAAGCCATGGTGCCTCTGTATACAACCGGCGGCGAAGAGCGTTCCGGCATGGGGTTTACCATCATGGAGAGCTTTATGGACACGCTGAAGGTACGTTCGTCATCGGGACGGGGCACTACCGTTACCATGCGAAAAAAAATCAAACAGCGTGGGGATGGTGAACAGTGACTCAGTCGGACACGCTCTCTCTTCTGGAAGCCGCCCGGGATGGCGACAACGACGCTTGTGAACGGATGCTGACCGAAAATGCCGGACTGATCTGGAGCATTGTCCGCCGCTACTACGGACGCGGCGTGGATACGGACGATCTGTATCAACTGGGCTGTCTTGGTTTTCTCAAAGCGATTAAAGGGTTTGATCCGGCCTATGGAACCCGTTTTTCCACTTACGCAGTCCCTAAAATCTCCGGAGAAATCCGCCGTTTTCTCCGAGATGACGGCCCGGTCAAGGTCAGCCGCTCGGTACGGGAGCGCGCCTGCTTTATCCGCACCGCCCGGGACAATCTCACCAACGTGCTGGGCCGCGAACCCACCCTCTCGGAGCTTTCCGCCCGCACCGGCCTTAGCCCGGAGGATATCGCGGCGGCGGAGCTTGCAACAAGCTCCACTACATCCCTGCAAACGGAGGCCGGCGATGAAGGCTTCACGCTGGAAAACCTTTTGGGAACGGACGGAATGGAAGAGGGCATTGTGGAGCAGGTAGCCCTTCGGGAAGCCATCGACACACTGCCGGATACAGAAAAAACCGCAATCTTCCTGCGGTTTTATAAAGGACTGACCCAGGAGCGGTCCGCCCGGGTCATGGGCGTCTCACAGGTACAGGTTTCCCGCTTGGAACGCCGAGCGGTGGAGCATCTGCGCCGGCACTTTGGATGTTCGGAATAAATTCCATCATCTTATTCCAGTATCGCTTCGGCATATGGCTCCTCCGGCATGCGGGATTATAGCGTTCTTCAATTGCAATGGTATCATAAAACCGCTTCCATAATCGGCGGTATTTCTTTTCTTTTTCGTCCGGGTCCGCCATCTGAAATTCTTCCAGGGGAATGATTGCCCAATGGCCGGGGCGGTAAAGCAGGGCCTCCCGGTGCGTGCAGTCGTAAACCATAAAAATTTCATCGGCATACCGCGCACAGAAGTGCTTCCGCAAAAGCGGAAGCACGCGGTTTTTCGGTTCAATTTCGGCTGCAAAAGCGCCGCCCACTTCAGAAAACCGGATAAACCCCCGGAGAAGCTGCGCTTCATTGCCGGCAGCGCGGGCAATATTCATGAGCGGCTCCACATCTGGATGAGAAAACTGCCGCATGATCGAGCCGCCTGTTTCAAATCCCCGCCGAATAAACCTATACAGGACCTTATCCCGCTCCGGGGAGCAGGATAAAAACCCACAGGCCACAAGATTTTGCGCTTCGGGCGAAATTTTTCCACGCAAAGCCCGGTATACCCGAAGCGCATGTTCCCGGTTTGTTTCAATGATCCGCTGAGGATACAAAGCCATCTGCATGTCTTCACCGGAAGAAAAGGCGCATGGAATTTCCTTTTTAGAATAGCTCTCAAAGACACAGCAGAGGAAGCCTGAAAAACTGCCGTCATATTGATAGCGATAAAAAAGCTGCCGTTCCACTTGCTCTCCTCCTTCATCTTGTAATTTCCATCTGGCTTTTACACAAACAGCGAAAACTGCTCCATCTGCGGCTGGGGCAGCCCGGGCCGCTCCTGTGCAATCAAGCTGCGCAAAATGCCATCCGGTTTGATATTCAGGCCTTCCACCCGGCGGCCGGAACAAGTGATAAAATATTGGGCGCGTTTGAGCACCACACCCATTTTTTTCAAATCCCCGAAATGGAGCGGGCCGTATCTTCGTGCCGTAACAATGCGTC
>JAQVYO010000108.1 GCA_028708585.1 Oscillospiraceae bacterium | reverse complement strand
AAACCCGACCACGGTACAGATTTTCATCTTGCCGGCCACATAATCCCGCGCGCGCCGGACAAAAGAAGGCGGAATACACACGGAAGCCGTTTCAAACCTTATGGCGTCGCTGCACAGTTCCCGAATTTCTTCCCAAGTCGCCGTCTGGCGCAGCAGCGTATGATCTATATGGCGCAGAAGTTCTTTTGTTTCCATTTTGCAGCCTCCTTTTGGGATGAAACCGGATGATAAAAACGCCTGCCGGACCCGTCTGTCTTCCGGCAGACCAGCCCTTCCGCCAGCAGATAGTCCACATGGGCCATCGCCTCCCCCACCGCAAACCATTTCTGGACGATGGGGAAGGTCTCCCAGGACCTGCTCCTGATGTTCCAGGTCATTCGCCCGGCGATCTGACAGGCGCTTAGTCCCGGTTCCCGCTCAATCACGCCCAGAGCCTCTTCCAAGCGTGCCTTATGATGAAAAAGAAGTTCGTCAATCCGCTGGTTCACTTCCTTCCCCGCCCGCCGGTGGCCGGGCAGCGGGATCGCAATATCATACTCCTTCAGCATTTTAAGACTGCCGCAATAAGTCTTTAACGCATTGTCAACCCCCGGCCAGGAAATGATGTTGGGCGTTATGTCAAACAGCAGATGATCCCCCAGGAACATCAGCTTTTCTTCTTTTAAATACAGGCACATATGGCCCGGGGTATGCCCCGGTGTGCCGACACAGCGAAGGGTATATCCGCCGTAAGAAAGCGCCTGGCCCGGAGATACCGGCACAAACCGGCCAGCCGGGCCGGGACCATAAATGCGGGCGGGATTTTTATATTGCAGTTCTTCCAGTCCCTCCGGATCAAACCCTTCCTTGATAAACTGCGCGTCAAATTCCGCCCAGCCGTTTCCTTTATAAAATTCCAGCCAGCGCAGGTCTTCCGCGCTGATATAAATCGTTCCATTTTTACCGGCCAGTTCCGGGGCAAGACCCACATGGTCGGAATGCAGGTGGGTAACATAGATATCTGTTTTCTCCAGGTCCGCATTCAGTTCCCGCAACCCGTCCAGCAGCGCCTTGCGGCACTCCGGGCGGCGAAACCCGGTATCGATCAGAAGATTTTTTCTTATCCCGCGGATAAAATAACTGTTTAAAAGCTTCAGGGGGCTTTCCGGCAAAGGTATTTTGATGCGATAAATATTGGGAATGATCTCTTCCGGCATTTTATTTCTCCCTATTTGATTATTTGGGGGACCAGATCCGCAAACGCCGATTCCCCCGCCCGCTCTATTGAACTTTTATTGTACCATGAATCCCGCCGGACCGCAACGGCGGCCCAGCGGTTTACAGGCGACAGCACAGCCTCCTGATCCTCTTGCGCGCGGCCGGCTTTGAGGTTTTTTCTCTGCGAAACCCACCGCAAAGCCAAACGCTTTCAGATTTTTTTAGTTTAAACTAAAAAAGGCCCAAAAGCCGCAGAACCGGCTTTTGGGCCTTTTTTACAGATTTTATTTCGATGCGCTTGCCGCTTCATCCGGCTTTGCCAGGGTATTCCGGCCCATATAATGCAGTACGGCGCCGATTGCCGTCGCGAAAACGGCGCAGGGCGGGATCTCAAACGAAACGCCAGTTAGCTCATGCAGCTGCGCAAATACCCATTTTGCATAGGGAATGTTGGTCAGCGTTCCGGTGAGTATCACATCGTTTACAGTGTCGTTCCGGCAGGCAAAGACGGCCATCATGCCAATGGTTTCAAACACCATATTCAAAACTCCCAGGGCGCTGTCCTCCGCGGTGGCGAAATCCCGCCATTTTCCAAAGTTGGAGGCAGTGAGATCAGGAGGAAGGGAGTCGATGGGCGCCTTGCTGATATCGGATATGGTAAGGTCCACCCGGGACAAATCTCCCTTGGCTGCAACATCGTTGATGGAACTCATGTGATGTACGCCGGACAGGCGGGAACACAGGCCCTCAATAGTACCGCCGCCCACGCCGGACCCGCCGATATGGACAACGGAGTCTTCACTAGCCCTGACATAGGCGGTTCCGGTCCCCATACTGACCACCAGCGCCTCTTTCTTCCCGGACAGCGCCAAGCCTCCACGGCCGATGGCAGAAAATTCCGGCACATGGACCAAAGGGATGTTCAGCATTTTATCCGAAAGATAGGAAGCGCCCACCCCGGTCAGAACAACAGTGGACACGTCCTCCACATGCAGGCTCTGTTCTCTTAAAAAGCGGCCGAGGCCGCCATACGCCGAGGTAACGGCATCCGCGGCCCGCACCTGCAAGGTGCCCAGCAGGGCGCCGGAAGATGTCAGCCCGGCAATTTTTGTCGTGGATCCGCCAATATCTATGCCTAATATAATGTTCATTTTGCTATTCCCCAGACGCTAGCATTGTTTGCAGATTCTTTTATCATAAAATATCCCTCAAAGTTTGTCAAGAAATACTGTTTTTCCGCCCTTATTTTATGAGGAGTGTGCAAATTTTTGCTTGTTTTCCAATGGCGCTTATCATATGATAGTGTAGCAGCATCCGGTAAGGGCCGCCTGCAAGCAAATACAGGGAGGATTACCAGTGGATAATCGACCAATTGGCGTTTTCGACTCCGGGCTGGGCGGGCTCACCGTTGTGCGTGAGCTTATGCATCTGCTCCCCCGGGAACGCATTATATACCTTGGAGATACCGGGAGGGTGCCTTACGGCGGACGATCCCGGGAAACCATTTTAAAATATGCAAGACAGGATATCAATTTTCTCTCCACCTTTGACTTAAAAGCCATCATGATCGCATGCGGCACCGTGAGCACCACGGCACTGGACACTGTTCGCAGCGAATATGCGCTTCCCATCTTCGGAGTGGCGGAGTCCGCCGCAAAGGAAGCGGCCGAGATCACAAAAAACAATAAGATCGGCCTCATCGGCACCACCGCATCCATTCAAAGCGGCGCTTACGAGCGGTTCATCCATCAATACAACAAAGAGGCAAACATATATGGCGTCGCCTGCCCTCTTTTTGTCCCTCTTGTGGAAAACGGCCGCTTTCAAAAAGGCGATCCGGTCATCGAGATTGTGGCCGCCGAATATCTGGATCCGCTGAAAAAGCGCGGAATTGACACGCTGGTGCTTGGCTGCACCCATTATCCCCTTCTGGACGGCGTCATATCCGGCTTTATGGGCCGTGGCGTCACGCTGGTCAGCACCGGGACGCAGGGCGCGCGGTTTCTGGCTGAAAAGCTGTCTCAAAAAGACGCCCTGGCGGCGGAAAACGCGGAGGGCAGCCGCCATTATTATGTGACCGACAGTACGGAAAATTTTTCAAGGCTGGCATCCATTTTCCTGGGCTGTCCCGTTTCCGGACTTGTAGAACAGGTGTCCATTGAAAGCTATGACCGCCCCCATTTACAAAAATAAAATCATAGTGTATAATGCAATTTTGTAAAATCTTCAGAACTGAGGCACCAAACATGAACAAAGAGGTCATTATTTCCATACGGGGGTCGCAGTCCTACGCGGATGTGGAGAACGAAGTCATTGAACTCGTCACTTCCGGAACGCTTTCCCACAGCGACGCCGGGTATAGCTTCTCTTATATGGAAACGGAGCTTACCGGCCTGGACGGAACGGTTACCACCTTTCAGGTGGAAAAAAACCGGATTACCCTTCTTCGGCTGGGAGAAGTCAACTCTCAGATGGTCTTTGAGGAAGGGCGAAAGCATTTTTCCATGTACGAAACGCCTTACGGTTCTATGACGGTTGGCGTCAGCGCCAGGAAGGTGCAGTCCAGCCTCTCCGACACCGGAGGAAATATCGAGCTTGTCTATGCGGTGGAAATCGACCATGCAATCGCAGGAGAAAATATTTTTCAAATAAATGTGCGGGAAGCCGGGAAAAGCCTCCCGCAGTAACAGGGGGATCACATGTCAAACATGATACAGGCGGCAAAGGAGCAGATTTCCGCTTTGACCCTTGCCGCTTATGAGCGCGCGGCGGAAAAGAGGCTTTTGCCCGGAGGCATCCCCGTTTCCGCCACCGTGGAAATTCCCAAGGATGCATCCCACGGGGACTATGCATCCGGCTTTGCCCTGGCAGCCGCCAAAGCAATGAAAAAAAATCCCCGGGTCATCGGACAGGCACTCCTGGATCATTTGGATCTGAATGGAAGCTATTTCGCTTCAGCGGAAATGGCGGGAGCCGGTTTTCTCAATTTCCGCCTGTCTCCAAGCTGGTACGGCGCCGTGCTGTCCGATATTGAGGCCGAGGGCGGACGGTATGGCAGCATTGACGCGGGGTCCGGCCAGAAAGTGATGGTGGAATTCGTTTCCGCTAACCCCACCGGCACCATGACCATCGGCAACGCCCGGGGCGGCGTGCTGGGGGACGCGCTGGCTTCTATTCTGGAACGGGCCGGCTACCAGGTCTGGCGGGAATTTTATATCAACGACGCGGGCCATCAGGTCGAACTGTTCGGCCAGTCGCTGGAGGCCCGGTATTTGCAGCTTCTTCTGGGAGAAGACGCGGTGCCGTTCCCGGAAGACGGATATCACGGGGAAGACATCCGCGTCCTGGCCAAAGTATTTTACGAAGCATACGGCAAAAGGTATCTGGATGTTCCCTCCCCGGAACGCCAGGCCGCCATGCGGGAATTCGGCCTGCGCCGGAATATAGAAGGCATGCGAAAGGATTTGGAGCGGTACGGCATCTTTTATGACTGCTGGTTCCCGGAGTCCTCCCTTCACGAAAGCGGATATGTAGAGGAAACCATCCGGCTTTTGGAGAAAAAAGGATGCACCTATGAAAAGGACGGGGCCCTCTGGTTTAAAGTCACCGATTTTGGCGGGGAAAAGGACGAGGTGCTGCGCCGGAGCGACGGCAGCTACACCTACTTTGCCGTAGATATCGCCTACCACCGGAACAAATTTGAGGTGCGGGGCTTTGACCGGGTCATCGACGTATTGGGCGCGGACCATCACGGGCACGCGCTCCGGTTTAAAGCGGGCATCACCGCCCTGGGCATTGACAACAGCCGCCTGGATTTTCTGATTATGCAGCTGGTCCGCCTGGTGCGGGACGGCGAAACCGTCAAAGTTTCCAAGCGCAGCGGCAAAACCATCACATTGTCCGATCTTCTGGACGAGATCTCCAAAGATGCGGCCCGGTTCTGGTTCAATTCAAAGCCCACCACTCATTTGGAGTTTGATCTGGGCCTTGCCGTGCGGCAGGATTCTGAAAATCCCGTTTATTATGTGCAGTATGCGCACGCCTGGATTTGCAGTCTCGTCGCCCTGTTGAACAGCGAGGGGGAGGCCGTGCCCCCCGCCGCCGCAATTGACCCTTCTCTGTTAAACACGCCGGTTGAACAGTCCCTGATCAAAACGCTGGCTCTCCTCC
>JAQVYO010000107.1 GCA_028708585.1 Oscillospiraceae bacterium | reverse complement strand
ATGCAGCGCATCCTGCATTCTTCCTGAGACGGGCCGCCTCCATCCAACAGCATGGCCAAAAACACAAAATCATAATTGAGCAGGAACCGGGCGATGAGACCGTTTCCGCGCCCCATCGCATGACAAAGGCCACAATATGCAGACTGAAACTGTTTGAATTCCCGTACTTTTAATTCCCCGGATGCGGGAAGTACATATCCAAACATACGCTACTTTTTGAGGGAGACTACAACGTTGTATTCTCCCACGATTCCAGCATCGCTGTATCCGTTCAAATAGACTTTTGCGGGGACGGTATACTGCCCGGTTGCCTGACCGATGGAGGAAAGATCCGCCGCAGCCCACAAATTGCTGGACTGAATCAAAGCAACGGTATCAGCCGGACCTCGAACCATGACCTGCAGGTTTTTTGTAACCATTGTGGCTTTCCTGCCATCCGGAATGTTGACGGCGCTGAAATCCGTAACGTTGACCGTTTGAGTGGTTAACCCGACAATGGCTATATGAACGGTGGCCTGTGAAACTCCGCTGATATTGCTCACATTGGCAGGCAGCGGAATCATATAGGTAATCTGACCGGAATTGATAATTGTTGATAAATCAATAGTTCCGAGAGAAAGGGATTTCATAGCGCCCAGCACGTCTTTTTCACCGGAAAGCGTGACTATAGACGGCGAAATGGTGATTTTGGCATTACTGGCCCGGGCGCCCCCACCCTCTTTTAAATTTACGGCAAGGGAAACGTCCTTGGTGGTGACAATAGGCAGGGTAACTTTTATAGTTTGCGTATTTTTCTGGATGTCGGCGGAAGTAATTTCCTTACCATCATGACCGATCAGCGTATAAGACATATCCGCAGATAACGTCTGCGTCAAATCATCGCCGGATACCACAACCTTAGCATATTGCACATCGTCGATAACCTGCTCCTCGCCGCTGATTTCAACAGTTTTTGATGAAAATTCAAATTCGCCGGCTGTATAGCCTTCCGCCACGCTGCCTTCAAACACGCCAGTCACATTTACTGTTTTGGTGACCATCCGGCCTAAAACCACATCGATATAATCAGTGCTGCGCTGCAGAACCGCAATGTTTTCACCCCAAGTAATGCTGGTAGGAAACGTGATGGAATATGCCTGTTGATGAAGCCCTGTGGTAGCAAGTTTAGACAGATCCACAGCAATTTGGATATTATTCCGGTCCAACTGGTACAGAGTGCGGCGCTTGCCCTGCAGCTTCAGGGTTACCGTTGCGTCTTTTCCGGAGACCACCATGAGATTTTCCGAAGCCAGGATGTCTTGGCCGGTAAACGTAACGGGAATATTGGATATGGTTACCTCAATGTCCGGGTTCTCCACATTGACGACGTATAACCACAGTACTACCGCGATAAGAACGGACAAAACAATATAAAAAGCTTTACTTTCCTTGATGTTTTGCAGCATCCTTTTCCCTGCCCTTTTTGAAACCAAATTTATAAAAAAGTCTAAATTTTTTCAGTGCGCCGGCTCTTCCGGTTTCCGTTTTTTCCGGCAGCAGTTCGTTCCGCAAAAGCCGTTCCAGCGTTTCAGGAGAAAGATGACGCTTCAGCATTCCTCCCACCGCTACGGAAATGGAACCTGTTTCCTCGGATAAAATGATGGAGAGGGCATCGGAGCTTTCGCTTACCCCAATGCCCGCGCGGTGCCGCATGCCCAGTTCCCGGCTTAGATGCACATTACCGGAAAGCGGAAGCATGCATCCTGCTCCCGCGATGCGGCCTTCTCGGATAATCGCCGCGCCATCATGAAGCGGTGCCTTGGGGTAAAATATATTTTTCAAAAGCTCACTGGACACTGCGGCGTCCAGAACCGTTCCGGTTTTTATCGCGTCTTCCAGCAAATTTTTTCGCTCAAAAATGATTAAAGCGCCAACCTTTGCCTTGGAAAGATCGATACATGCAATGACAGTATGGGCAAGGATCGTTTCCATGCTCCCGGCGGCGGATTGGCCAAACATGCCTCCAAAAAAACTGCTTCTCCCGACTTGCTCCAGAACCCTGCGCAACTCGGGCTGAAAGAGGATCACAAGCGCCAGAAAACCAAGTTCCACCGCCCGTCCAAAAATAAAATTGATTACGTTAAGACGCAGAACAGACGATACCCACAGCGCGGCGATGAGTAAAAAAATGCCCTTTGCCACCTGGGCGGAGCTGGTGCGTCGGATCAGCTTCATCAGGCGGTAAATGAAATAGGCAATGACGGCAATGTCAATGACGTCGGTGATTTTGATCGTGAGTACGTATTTCCATACCGTATCGGCTACCTGTGTCAGCACCTCCATGCCTAGTATTACCACCCCTTTTTATACTTTTGCTTATTATATCTTATCCCGCTTCAAATGGCAAGGATATATAAAAAATTAAAAGCGAAACTCCCAAAATAGGAAGCGGAAATGCGGGAACGGGCTGCTTTCCCTGCTTTTCAGCGACCAGGCTGCCGTTTTTTTTCGGCAGCCTTTATTTTATGCTTTTTTGAAAAAGGTTATTTCAAAAATTTTTTATTTATTTTTTACGATTTCCTGCATGGCGCGCAAAAAGTAATCCACTTCTCGCAGTGTATTAAAAGCGGAAAAGCTGATTCGGACGGTCCCCTCTTCCAAAGTTCCGGCGGAATAATGGGCCAGCGGAGCACAATGCAGACCCGCGCGAACGGCGATTCCATTTTGCGCCAGGCGCCTTCCAACTTCCTCACAGTCCATTCCATTCACCTGAAACGATAGGACGCCGCTTTGGCAGAAAAGGTGTTCTGCGGCGAAAACACGAACTCCCGCCATAGAAGAAAGTCCGGATACCGCCCTAGAAACAAGAGTTTTTTCGTGTTTCAGAATATCCCCGATTGTTTTTCCATGTATAAAGCGCATACCTTCCAGCAGGCCGGCAATTCCCGTAATGTTGTGTGTGCCGGCCTCCAGACGGTCCGGCAAAAAATCCGGCATCTCCATCGACGCGGAAAGGCTTCCGGTTCCACCTTCCATCAGCGTATGTACCGGCGCATTTTCTCCGCACAAAAGGAGACCGGTCCCCTGGGGACCATACAGACCTTTATGCCCCGGCATGGCCGTGAAAGCAGTTCCCAGTGCTTCACAGTCCACCGGCAGCGTGCCGGCCGATTGTGAGGCATCCAAGATAAAAGGGATGCCGCGCTTCCGGCACAGATCCGCAATTTGCCCCACTGGAAGAATATACCCAAAAACATTGGAAACATGATTGCAGATGACAACGGAAACAGACTCGCTTAATTTTTCTTTGAAACTGCACAGCAGGCTTTCCGGCTCGAACGGGGCGGAGGTTGCCAGCTTAATGTCGATGTTGGGGATTGTGGAAAGCGGTCTTGCAACTGCATTGTGCTCATATCCGGAGATCAGGACGGTGTCCCCCGGATGTACCAAGCTTTTGATGGCAATGTTGAGACCATGGGTGGCATTAAAGGTAAATACGACTCGTTCCGGCGGGACATGAAACAAAGCGGATGCTTCTTCCCGGCAGTCAAACGCAACCCGGGCCGCAGCCGCGGCGGGTTTGTGTGCGCCGCGGCCCGGAGTGGATAAATGATGAAGAGCATATAAAGACGCCCTCCCCACCGTAGAGGGCTTTTGCAGAGTGGTGGCGGCACTGTCAAAATAAATCATATTTGCTCCACCTCATTGTAACTCCCGTCGCTCAATGTCTGGTAGACGCGGATCGAACCCAATTTTTCCTGTTTCAGCGTTTTCATTGCGGCGGACAACCAGCGTTCGGATACCCGAACAGCATAACCGCAACCGTCCCCGGAAATGCTCTTAGGAGAACGGAGGATCTGCGCCGTAATTCCGGCGCGTCCCAATATACGTTCCGCTCGCTGGGCATAAGTCAGCGAGCGGCAAGTGATAAGATAATAGGTCATGAAAACCGATTCTCCTCTCATGCCTCGCACCGCTTTTCTATTAACGGACACATAGACTGCGCCGAATCGAAATGAAAAAGCGGATTAATGTACTGCAGCAATCGGAGTCCCTATAGCCGGAGAAGACGACCCGGCCCCAAACTTGAAACAGCGATTGTCAATGCGGCCAAGCCCCGACTAACAAAGCAGTTCCTGAAAACTGCGTACCAATATACATTATGCCAGCCGTCTGAATTTGCCCCATGCGCCTCCCGAACCGGCTTTGTTTTTTTCAGAGCCAGCCAAATCACTTCACTTTGCAAGAATTACGCTTTATCTTGCAAAATTCTCTTGATTTTCTTTTCTTAAGCGGCTATGATGAATACGACAAAAGGACAAGGGGGGAAAATCCTGTGTCCAAGGATATTCTTTCAACGATCACCGCAAATATGAAGTCTTTTTCCAAGGGACAAAAGAGGATTGCGGCATACATTTTGGAATCTTATGACAAAGCGGCTTTTATCACCGCTCATCAGCTGGGCGCCGCCGTAGGCGTCAGCGAATCAACCGTGGTGCGTTTTGCCGCGGAATTGGGATACGACGGATACCCAGATATGCAGCGCACCTTGCAGGAAATGGTGCGAAATAAGCTTACTTCGGTGCAGCGGATTGAGGTCAGCCGTGATCGAATTGGCGATCATGACATCCTCTCTAAAGTCTTTCAATCCGACATGGAAAAGCTGCGGATGACTATGGAATCGGTAAACCGGGTCAGCTTTGAGGCGGCGGCGGACTCCATTGTAAGTGCCCGGCGCATTTATATTTTGGGCGTGCGTTCCTCTTCTGCCCTTGCAAGCTTCTTGGGATTCTATTTTAATTTGATTTTTCAACAGATATCCCTGATCCATACCAATTCGGTCAGCGAAGTCTTTGAGCAGCTTTTGCGGATTGGTCCGGAGGATGTCTTGATTGGGATCAGCTTTCCCAGGTATTCGAGCCGTACGGTAAAAGCCATGCAGTTCGCCAAGGACCGGGGCGCCGCCACCATTGCGATTACCGATAGTGAAAGCTCCCCCTTGGCCCGCTGGGCTTCCTATGATTTGCTGGCCAAAAGCGATATGGTTTCTTTCCTTGATTCACTGGTAGCGCCGCTCAGCTTAATCAACGCGCTGATTGTATCCGTTGCCCAGAAGAAGACACCGGAGATTTATCGCTCCTTTGAAACGCTGGAAAAAATTTGGGAAGAATACGAGGTATACGAAAAGGTTGAAACGGAATAACGTCGTTGTGGTGGGCGGCGGAGCCGCCGGCATGATGGCCGCCCTTTCCGCCGGAGAAGCAGGTGCGGACGTAACCCTTCTAGAGCACGGCGCCACGCTTGGGAAAAAGCTGTCCATTACCGGAAAGGGCCGGTGTAACCTGACAAACGATTGTTCTGCGGAAGAAGCGCTGGAGCACATTCCAAGAGGCGGTCGATTTCTCCATGGGG
>JAQVYO010000106.1 GCA_028708585.1 Oscillospiraceae bacterium | reverse complement strand
TGGGCTGCTCTGTCACCTGCGCGCGAAGGCCTTCCACAACGGTATCCTGCTTTTTTTCCGTCTTTTTTTTCTTTGCCATATACCCGTCCCTTTGCGTTAAATTCCTTTCCTGCGGCTTTTGCGGCGCCCCTCATGCGAAGCAGAGGGAAAAATCGCCCGGCCCGCCCCGAAGCGCTCCACGCGGGGAAAGGCCCGCTTCTGGGGGCCTTAGGATAAGTCGATCAAATCCAGATATTTATGTCCGCTGTCCGCAATATGCGCCTTTCGCCCGGAGAGATTGTCCCCCAGCAAAAGGTCGAACACGGCGGCGGTTTTCATTTCTTCGCAGGGCATGACCCGGATGAGGCGGCGGGTTTCCGGGTTCATGGTGGTCATCCACATCATTTCCGGCTCGTTTTCCCCCAGGCCCTTCGACCGGGCAACGTCGTATTTCGCATTGCCCAGCCCCGTTAAAATTTCGTCCTTTTCCCGGTCGGAATAGGCAAAATAGGTTTTGCTTTTGGCGGTGATCTCAAACAGCGGGGATTCCGCGATGTAGACATAGCCTTCCCGGATGAGGGTGGGCGTCAGCCGGAACAGCATGGTCAAAATCAAAGTGCGGATCTGAAATCCGTCCACGTCCGCATCGGTGCAGATGATGATTTTGTTCCAGCGCAGGCTGCCAAGGTCAAAGGCGGAAAGGTCCTTGGACCGCCGATTCTCCACCTCCGCGCCGCAGCCCAGCACCCGGATTAAGTCGGTGATGATGTCGTTTTTAAAAATTTTGGAAAAGTCCGCCTTTAGGCAGTTTAAAATTTTCCCCCGGACCGGCATGATCCCCTGAAAATCCGGATCCCGGGAAAGTTTGACGGCGCCCAAAGCGGAATCACCCTCCACAATATAAAGCTCCCGGCGGAAAATGTCCTTGCTCCGGCAGTCCACGAATTTTTGCACCCGATTTGCAATGTCCACCGTGCCGGAAAGTTTTTTTTTCAGGTTCAGGCGGGTCCGTTCCGCCGTTTCCCGGCTGCGCTTGTTGATTAATACCTGTTCCCCAATCTTTTCCGCGTCGGAGGGGTGTTCGATCAAATAGACCTCCAGACGAGAGCGGAGAAAATCAGTCATGGCCTCCTGGATGAATTTGTTGCTGATGGCTTTTTTGGTCTGGTTTTCATAAGAGGTCAAAGTGGAAAAGCAGTTGGTAACCAGAATCAGCGCGTCCTGGATGTCGTTGAAATTAATTTTGCTTTCGCTTTTTTGATATTTGCTGTTTTGCCGGAGCCAGGCGTCCAAAGCGGAGACAAAGGCGCTTTTCACCGCCTTTTCCGGCGCGCCGCCATATTCCAAAAAGGAAGAATTGTGGTAAAATTCCATGCGGCTGACCGTTCTGGAAAAACAGAACGCCGCCGACAGCTTAACTTTATATAAAGGCTTATCCTCCCGGTCCCGCCCCTGCCGCTGGTCTTCCCAGAACAAAGGCTCCGTCAGAAAAGCGTCTCCCGCGATCTCACCCACATAATCCAAAATGCCGTTTTCATAGCAGAAGTCGGTGGTTTCAAAGCCGCTTTCCGTCTGATTCCGGAACCGAAATGTAATGCCGGCGTTCACCACCGCCTGCTTTTTCAAAATATCGGTGAAATAAGAAACGGGGATGTCGATGTCCGTAAAAACCTGCAGATCCGGCTTCCACCGGATGAGGGAGCCGGTTTCCTTCCTGTTGGAAGGCTCCTTGTGCAGCCCGCCCACATTTTCCCCGTGTTCAAAGCGCAGGGCATACCGAAATCCATCCCGAAAGACGGTGACGTCCATATATTCCGAGGCATATTGGGTGGCACAGGAGCCAAGGCCGTTCAGTCCCAGGGAATATTCGTAGTTTTCCCCGCCGTTGTTGTTATATTTTCCACCCGCGTAAAGCTCACAGAACACAAGCTCCCAGTTGTACCGCCCTTCCGCCGGATTGTAATCCAACGGGCAGCCCCTCCCAAAGTCTTCCACCTGAATGGAACGGTCCAAAAATCTGGTGACGGTAATGAGGGAGCCGAAGCCTTCTCTGGCTTCGTCGATGGAGTTGGACAGGATCTCAAAAACCGCGTGCTGGCAGCCGTCCAGCCCGTCGGAGCCGAAAATGACTCCCGGCCGTCTGCGCACCCGGTCCGCGCCCTTGAGGGAGGAAATGCTTTCGTTGCCATATGTTTTTGTATTTCGTTTTGTCATAAAATCCCCCCTTCTTTCGGATTTTCAACCTGTATTTACTATATCAAGAGACGGAAAGAGTGTCAAGGGGCGTGGAAGATTATGAAAAATGGAGCCGCTGGTTTTTCTTCGGAATTGATGCGTATTTTGACGAAGATGATATTAATTTAGCCAATGAACAGGAAAAAAGGCGTGTTACTTTCTGAAAAAATTTGCAGGATAGGCTTGTTTCTCACCGGCCAATATAGTATAATCTAACCAGTCTTCCGTCTTATACTGAATATTTATTCAGCGTTAGCTCTTCAAAAGAAGCCGGGGACAAAAAATGGAGGAATGTGACAATGAAAAGGATGAAAACCATCGTATTCGGGCTTTTGGCGGGATGTATGCTGCTGCCGCTGGCCGCCTGCGGCAGCGCCGCTTCTTCTTCGGCCGCCGCGTCCGCCGCGCCCAGCGCCAGTTTCCAGGCGGGGCCTGGCGGCACATTGGTGATGGCCACCAACGCGGAATTCCCGCCTTATGAATACTATGAGGGCGGAAAAATCGTGGGCATCGACGCGGAGATCGCCCAGAAAATCGCGGATAAGCTGGGTATGAAGCTGAGCATTGAGGATATGGCTTTCGATTCCATCGTCGCCGCTGTTCAGACCGGGAAAGCGAACATCGGCATGGCCGGCATGTCGGTGACCGACGACCGGAAGGCCAATGTGGACTTTACCGACTCATATGCCACCACCAAGCAGGTGATTATTGTGACGGGCGATTCCAAGATTACCAATAAAGACGGACTGAAAGACAAAGCCATCGGGGTGCAGCAGAGCACCACCGGAGACATCTGCGTCACCGACGACTTCGGCGACAGCGCCGTGCAGCGGTTTAACAAGGGAGCGGACGCGGTCCAGGCTCTGAAACAGGGGAAGGTGGACGCGGTTGTTATCGACAACGAGCCGGCTAAAGTGTTTGTCCAGCAGAACAAGGGGCTGAAGATTCTGTCCTCCGAATATAAGATCGAGGAATATGCCATTGTGGTCAAAAAGGGCAATACTCAGCTGCGGGATCAAGTGAACAACGCCCTCAAAGAGCTGATCGCGGACGGAACGGTGAAAAGCATCATCGGCAAATATATCAAGGCGTAACGGCGCGGAGGCGCCCGGCTCCCGGAGGGGGGCTTGGTATGGAAAAAGGGGCGGGAGGTTCCCGCCTCTTGCCTTGCGCGGGGGAAAAAAGAAAACGGTGCGCATCGGGGGGCGGCCCCGGGAAACAGTTAACAGAGAAGGGGGCTAAACAAAAATGGCCGGCTGGTTTGATTTGGTCAGAGTGAAATTTATCGCGGATTTTGTCAAAGACAATCGATGGCGTTACATTGTAAACGGGCTGGGCGTGACGTTGGAGGTAACCGTTTTTGCGGTTTTGATTGGAATTGTGCTGGGGTTTCTGGTGGCCAGCATCCGATCCGCCCATGAAAAGACGGGGAAGCTGAAACTTGCAAACGCCGTCTGTAAGGCGTATCTCACCGTCGTCCGGGGTACCCCGGTTCTGGTGCAGCTGCTGATTATTTATTTTGTGATCTTTGGTTCGATGCCGGTCAATAAGGTCATTGTGGCCATTATTGCGTTCGGAATCAACTCCGGGGCCTATGTGGCGGAAATCGTCCGCTCGGGTATCCTGTCGGTGGATCCGGGACAGATGGAGGCGGGCCGGAGCCTGGGGTTCAATTATATGGGGACCATGCGGTTTATCGTCATGCCTCAGGCGTTGAAAAATGTTCTGCCGGCCCTGGGCAATGAGCTGATCGTCCTACTGAAAGAGACCTCCGTTTCCGGCTACATTGCCCTTCAGGATCTGACCAAAGGCGGCGACATCATCCGGGGCCGCACCTACGATGCGTTCATGCCCCTGGTTGCCGTGGCGCTGATTTATCTTGCCATTGTTGTGGGGCTTTCCAAATGCGTCGCCCTTTTGGAAAGGAGGCTGCGCAGCAGTGACCACTGATACGCTGATCCGGGTGGAAAACCTGAAAAAACATTTTGGAGATTTGGAGGCTTTGCGGGGGGTGAGCCTGGAAATTACCAAAGGGGAGGTGTTGGTGATTATCGGCCCTTCCGGCAGCGGGAAATCTACCTTGCTGCGGTGCCTCAACCTCTTGGAGCTGCCCACCGCCGGGAAAATCCTGTTTGAAGGGCAGGATATCGCCGCCCCCAAAGTCAACATCAATGCATACCGGATGAAGATGGGCATGGTGTTCCAGCAGTTTAACCTGTTTCCTCATATGACGGTGCTGAAAAATATGACCATCGCGCCCATCCGGCTTCTGAAAAAAACCAGGGAGGAGGCGGAGGAAAAGGCGATGGCGCTTTTAAAGCGGGTGGGACTGTCCGATCGGGCGGACGCGTATCCCTCCCAGCTTTCCGGCGGGCAGAAGCAGAGGATCGCCATTGTCCGTGCCCTGTGCATGGACCCGGACGTGATGCTGTTTGACGAGCCAACCTCCGCCCTAGACCCGGAAATGGTGGGAGAGGTGCTGGAAGTGATGCGGGAACTGGCGCTGGAAGGGAGGACTATGGCGGTGGTGACCCATGAAATGGGGTTTGCCCGGGAGGTGGGAACCAGCCTCCTCTTTATGGATCAGGGCCAGATCGTGGAAAAGGGAAAGCCCGCCGATCTGTTTGACCATCCCCAAAACCCGCGGACCCGGGAATTCCTTTCAAAAGTGCTGTAGCGGGAAGGCCAGAAACCCGGTTTGAACACAAACAAGGGCTGTAGCAAAACGAATGCGCAACAACGAAAGTCCGACAAACAAGGAGATGCGCTTTGAACTGGCTTTTGGGGCCAGGTCAAGGCGCATTTTTGTGCATTATTTGCCGGCAGGGGCGTTTTGCAGCAGCCATTTTCCGGCCTAACGGGGGAGCCGGCTTAGTTGCCGCCAAAAAATTTATCGTGAACCACCTGAACCGCCCGGTCGGCTTCCTCCAGAGAAACAAGGACGGAGACTTTGATTTCGCTGGTGGAAATCATCTGGATATTGATGCCGGCGTTGAACAGAGACTCAAACATGCCCGCCGCTACGCCGGGATTGTTAATCATCCCCGCGCCGACGATGCTGACCTTGGCAACGCGGTCGCTGACCGTCATATTCTTAAATTTCAAGGATTCCTTGCTGTCCTACAGCGTCTGAATGGCGGCGGGCAGGTCGCTTTTGGAGATGGTAAAGCTGATGTCCTTGGTTTCGTCCCGGCCGATAGACTGCAAAATGATATCCACATTGATGCTCTGTTTTGCCA
>JAQVYO010000105.1 GCA_028708585.1 Oscillospiraceae bacterium | reverse complement strand
CACCTGGTCGATGATCTGGTCGATGGTCTGCTGGCGGATTTCTTTGCCGCAGACCGGGCAGTGGGGAATACCCACTCTGGCCCAAAGCAGGCGGAGATAGTCGTAAATTTCCGTGACGGTGCCCACCGTGGACCTGGGATTTTTAGACGTGGTTTTCTGATCAATGGATATCGCGGGGGACAGGCCCTCGATATAATCCACGTCCGGCTTTTCCATCTGCCCCAAAAATTGTCTCGCGTAGGAGGAAAGCGACTCCACATACCGCCGCTGGCCTTCCGCGTAAATGGTATCGAACGCCAGAGAAGACTTGCCGGAACCGGAAAGGCCGGTTAAAACCACCAGCTTGTCTCTGGGGATTTCAACGTCGATGTTTTTTAAATTGTTTTCTCTGGCGCCTTTCACAAAAATGCTGTTGCGCATGGCTGCTGACTCCTATTTTTCCGACCGAAGTGCGATGAGGCGGTCCCGCAAAAGGGCCGCGTATTCAAATTCAAGGTTTTTGGCCGCTTTTTTCATTTCCTTTTCCAAATTGGCAATGGCCGCCGCCCGCTCTTTCCCGCTCATTTGGGACAGCGTGTTCTGATCTGTCTCCTGTGCGGCCTTGGAAATCTCAATAATATCCCGGACGCCCTTGCGGATGGTCTGGGGGACAATGCCGTGCTCCTGGTTGTATGCATCCTGTTTGCTCCGGCGGCGCCGGGTCTCGTCGATGGCGCTCCGCATCGACCGGGTAACAGTATCGGCATACATAATTACTTTGCCCTTTGCGTTTCGGGCGGCCCGGCCCACCGTCTGGACGAGGGAGGTTTCGCTGCGGAGGAACCCCTCTTTGTCCGCGTCCAGGATGGCCACCAAAGATACTTCAGGCAGATCCAGCCCCTCCCGCAGAAGGTTGATGCCCACCAGAACGTCAAACTGCCCCAGACGCAGATCCCGGATCAGCTCCATGCGTTCCAAAGTATCCACATCGTGATGCATATACCGCACGCGAATGCCGACGCCCTGCAAATACGCGGTTAAGTCCTCCGCCATTTTCTTGGTCAGCGTTGTGACGAGAACCCGCTCCTTTTGTTCCGCCCTTTGGTTGATCTCTCCGATCAAATCGTCCACCTGCCCTTTCACCGGACGGACCTCGATCTCGGGATCCAGAAGCCCGGTAGGGCGGATGATCTGCTCCACAATCTGGCCGGAACGGGTGGTTTCATATTCCGAAGGGGTGGCGGAAACATAGATGCATTGGCCGATTTTGTTGGAAAACTCCGCAAAATTCAAGGGACGGTTGTCAAAGGCGCAGGGCAGACGGAAACCGAACTTCACCAGATTTTCCTTTCTGGCCCGGTCCCCCGCGTACATGGCCCGCACCTGGGGCAGCGTCACATGGGACTCGTCCACAAACAGGACAAAGTCCCGGGGGAAATAATCCAGCAGGGTCATGGGGGGCGAGCCAGCCTCCCGCCCGGAAATCACCCGGGAATAATTTTCAATTCCGGTGCAGTATCCCAGCTCCCGCATCATCTCCATATCATACATGGTCCTCTGTCGGATGCGCTGGGCCTCCACCAGCTTTCCCTCTTCTTCAAAGAGAGCGGCCTGTTCCCCCAGCTCCCGGTCGATTTCCCCAATGGCCCGTTCCATCTTTTCTTTGGTGGTCACATAATGGGACGCGGGGTAAATGGCCACATGGGACAATACCCGGACGGGGGTTCCGGTGACAATCTGAATCTCGCTGATACGGTCGATCTCGTCACCGAAAAATTCCACCCGGATGGCATGATCCTTGGCGTAGGCGGGAAAAATTTCCACCGTATCCCCCCGGACCCGGAACATATTCCGCTCAAAGGCCACATCGTTTCGCTCATACCGGATTTCCACCAGCTTCCGCAGCAGGTCGTCCCGCTTTTTTTCCATACCCTGCCGGAGGGAAATCACCATATTGGCGTAATCAATGGGGTCTCCCAATCCGTAAATGCAGGAAACGGAAGAAACCACAATCACATCCCGCCGTTCAAACAAAGCGGCGGTGGCAGAGTGGCGCAGCCGTTCAATTTCATCATTAATGGAAGAATCTTTCTCAATATACGTATCCGTATGGGGAATATACGCTTCCGGCTGATAGTAATCATAGTAGCTGACGAAATATTCCACGGCGTTTTTTGGAAAGAACTCTTTAAATTCGGCGCACAGCTGGGCGGCCAGAGTCTTGTTATGGGCCAGCACCAGGGCGGGCCGCTGCGCCTGTTCAATGACTTTGGCCATGGTATAGGTCTTGCCGGAACCGGTGACTCCCAGCAAAGTCTGTTCGGAAAGCCCGGCCGCAAGCCCCCGGGCCAGGGCGCCGATGGCCTCCGGCTGGTCGCCGGCGGGCCGGTAATCGCTGATCACTTCAAACTGCGGCATAACCGATCCTCCTGTTGAAGCCCATTATAGCAGAACGTATGTTCTAACGCAAATAAAACTTCTCTGAAATCCGGCGGAAAGAATTTGATTCCCGGGCGCAGCAGCCCTTCCGCCGGAAATCCGTGGTTTTCCCCGGTTTTTATGCCGTCCCGGAATGTTCCCGCCTGAAAACAGGATCGGTTTTGCACACGGTAACGAGAAAGAAAATCCGATTTTCCCAATTCACTTTTTGAATTGCATATGCATAACATGGGATGTACAGCAAATAAAGATAAAGGCAAATTGCCTTTTGCGAAAAAGGAGCAAAATTTATGGCTTATTATCCTAGCAATTCCAATACTGTACAAAATGCAGACCACTGTTATGCCAATAATAGCTGTCCTGGCTGCCCTGACAATTCGGGTCCCAGTCCTGCAAGTTGTCCTGGGGTTATTTTGAACTGCGGGTCTGGATCCGCAGGCCCTTTGCCAATTATGGATCTTGCTGGCGCCAGCATCATAAATCCTTATTCAGTCGCCAGCGTGACTTTAAATACGAAGAACTTAAAAAACCCAAGTGTCTTAATTACTTTTACCGGCCTCATCAGTGTTCCGGTAGGAGTCCTGCCAAATATTTCGTTCCGGTTAAAAAAATCTTGTAACGGCGCCTCACAGGCCATTGGCGGAAGCTACAACTACAGTTCCGCCGTTGACGCTCTTCATAGTGAAACTTTCTCATTTCAGGTCTGTGACTGCGGCGAATGCTGCGACTGCGTAACCTATACGGTAGAAATCTCCAACGCTACGCTGGCTCAGGCCGGAACAACCGTTAGCGGAACCGTTTCTGCAATAGCTGTTAACGGAGGCTGCGGCTGTAGTTAAAACTCCAACACAACGAAAATCATGAAAAGTAAAGGGCCTCCTGAGAAATCAGGAGGCCCCGCCAAACAAATGGAATAACCGCCTTTCCGTGGCTTGGGGGAGGCGGTTATTTTTTCGCTTGCCGGCGTTTATCCCAATTAAGTCATCAAAATTCCGGATTCCATCATGGAAACAAAATCGTCCTCCGCGCAGATAATATGGTCGGCAAGCTCGATTCCAACCATCTCCAGCGCCTTGCGGACGCTGGTGGTCACCCGCAGGTCTTCTTTGGACGGAATAGCAATTCCGCTGGTGTGGTTATGGGCCAAAATGACGCTGGTAGAATTGTAAATCAGAGCGGTTTCGACAATTTTCCGGATACTGATATGGGCGGAATTGACGCTGCCCTGAAACAGCATCTGACAGTTCAACACCTTGCGTTTGGCATCCAGGCAGACCATATAAACCACTTCATTCCGCTGGGCATAAAAGCGGGGAAGCAAATACTCCCCCGCGCTCTTGGCGGAATCCAGAATGGTTTCGACTTCCACCCGGGAAATCAAATATCTGCGGCTGACCTGCGGAATCAGCTTTAAAAGAACCGCCACGCTTTCCCCCACTCCGGGTACTTTCACCAGTTCCTCCGCCGGTGCGTCAAAAACGCCGGCCAGCGTTCCAAACTGCTCCAACAGCGTATGCGCCATGGGATTCACGTCCTTCTGCGGCACTCCATAGAACAACAAAAGCTCCAAAACATTGTGATCCTCAAACGTGTCCAGCCCTGTCTTTAAAAAGCGCCGCTTCATGCGAAGGCGGTGCCCTTTATGCATATCCTCCCTCATGAGATTCACCCTCGATATATTGAATTGGGAAGGACTTGTTTCTTATTTAGCGCCATATTCCCGCAAATAGCGTTCCATTTTATCCCGCAAATCGTCGTCCAGGTACAAAACTCCGTCAATTTCCCGGTTATGCAGAAAATCAATGACTTCCCGGATGGTGACAATGGGATATACCGCGATGCCCAGATTTTCCCGCAGCTCGCAAAGGGCGGATTTTGCTCCCGTTCCCCGCTCCATCCGATCTACCGAAACATAAAGCGCGGTCACATGTATGTTGCCAATCGCCTGAAACAGCTTCAAGCTCTCCCGCACGGCGGTACCCGCCGTCACCACGTCTTCCACAATGGCAATCCGCCAGCCGCTTTCCGGCTCCTCGCCCACCAGGCCGCCGCCTTCTCCATGATCTTTCTCTTCCTTGCGGTTAAAGCAGTAAGGGACATCCGTCCCATAGAGCCGGTAAAGCGACGTGGCCGCCGCAACAGCCAAAGGGATTCCCTTGTAAGCAGGTCCGAACAAAAGGTCAAATGTCTCCCCGCTTTCATGAATGCAGGCTGCATAGTAATCCCCCAGCGCGGCCATCTGCGCGCCGGTTCTGTACTTTCCCGTGTTGATAAAATAAGGGGTGTGCCTTCCGCTTTTTGTGATAAAATCTCCAAAAATCAGCACACCGGATTTGACCATAAGCGTAATAAATGCTTCTTTATAGCACATGCTTCCCCCAGCTTTTTTTAATATATTACCAATTAGATATTTTATTATATCATTGAAAAAACAGCAGTACAAGCAAAAAGCAGGATAAAAAGGCAAAATGAAAATTATTTGAACGGACATGAAAAAGCGTTTCATCTTAAAATATATGGGGGCCGCCGGCGGCATTCTCCGTTGTTTTTTGGCGCCGCCGTTTGTCCATCATTTTCTCAATCCAGCGCAAAAAATCCGGCTTTCACGGAGGAGAAAACCGGATTTTTACATTCAAAGGCACGCGGGCAGCCGTCTGTTTATTGAATGGAATCGCTCATCAAAAGGCTCATAATGGCCTTATGCACATGGAGCCGGTTTTCCGCTTCCTCAAAGATCTCGTCCGCATGCGCTTCAAAGACCTCTTTCGTAATCTCCTCCCCTTTATGAGCGGGCAGGCAGTGCTGCACCATGGCGCCGGGGTTTGCCAAAGCCATCATCTCGGCGTTGATCTGATAGCCTTGAAAGGCAGCTTTCCGGATTTCGGCGTCTTGTTCCATGCCCATGCTGGCCCAAACGTCGGTAATCAGCACGTCCGCGCCCCGGGCGGCTTCCCTGGGGTCCCTGGCGAGCGAAAACCGCCCCGCGTCAAAGGCATGGGCAAAATCCAGAACCTGCCGGTCCGGTTCGTAGCCCTTGG
>JAQVYO010000104.1:4440-5473 GCA_028708585.1 Oscillospiraceae bacterium | reverse complement strand
TTTTAAGCTGGAATTTGGCAAAACCAAGGACGGAACCATTATTTTGGCGGATGAAATTTCTCCCGATACTTGCCGGTTCTGGGACAGCACCACCGGGGAAAAGCTGGACAAGGACCGTTTCCGCAGGGATCTTGGCAATGTGGAGGGAGCATACCGCGAGGTTATGAAACGCCTTATGGGAGAATAGAAGATGGAACAAATCCAGGATTTGGGCAAACTTCACGAAGAATGCGGTGTCTTCGGTATCTATAACCGGGACAAGCTGGACGTGGCCGCCCTAACGTATCAAGGGCTTTTTGCTTTGCAGCACAGAGGACAGGAAAGTTGCGGAATTGCCATTAACGATGACGGGGTGACTACCTGGCACAAGGATCTGGGGCTGGTCAGTGAGGTGTTCACCCAGGATGTGCTGACCCGCATGGGAAACGGAAACATGGCTGTGGGCCATGTACGGTATGGTACCACAGGCAACAAAAGCAGGGCCAATGCACAGCCCTTGTTTATCAACCATATTAAAGGCAGCATGGCTTTGGCTCATAACGGCAACCTGACAAATGCCACCGAGCTGCGGGAAGCGCTGGAGCTGGGAGGCGCTATTTTCCATACCACCAGCGATACCGAGGTAATCGCCTACACGATCACCATGGAACGAATTTCTTCTCCCTCTATTGAAGCGGCGGTTGAGGCGGCAATGCCAAAGCTCAAGGGGGCTTATTCGCTGGTCATCATGTCCCCGCAAAAGCTGATTGCAGTGCGCGATCCCAGGGGATTCCGTCCTCTTTGCATCGGTCAGCTTGGCAACAGTCATATATTTGCTTCGGAAAGCTGCGCATTGGATAGTATCGGAGCAAAATTCATTCGTGATGTAGAGCCGGGGGAGATTGTTTTAGCCGATAAAAATGGCCTTCACAGCATCAAAACCCATTGCAATACTGCGGACTTTTCTTTTTGCGTATTTGAATTCATCTATTTTGCACGGCCGGATTCTGTGATCGACGGAAGCAGCGTCCATATTGCACGCCAGCGGGCGGGC
>JAQVYO010000104.1:0-4430 GCA_028708585.1 Oscillospiraceae bacterium | reverse complement strand
GCGCCTTTCTGGCTTTGGAACATCCGGTTCAAGCAGATGTGGTGATCGGCGTTCCGGACTCAGGATTGGATGCGGCGCTGGGATATGCTAGGCAGTCCGGCATTCCATATGGCGTGGGCTTTATCAAGAACAAATATATTGCAAGAACGTTTATTCAGCCTGGGCAGCAGCAGCGAGAAGCCGCAGTGCGGATTAAGCTCAACCCCATCTCCGCTACCGTCCGGGGAAAACGGGTGGTACTGATTGACGACTCTATTGTCCGTGGAACCACCAGTGCACGCATTGTCCGTTTGCTGCGGGATGCCGGAGCCACCGAAGTTCACATGCGTGTTTCAGCGCCTCCTTTTATCCACCCGTGTTATTTCGGTACGGATATTGATTCGCAAGAGCATTTGATTGCCTGTAACCATACCATTCCGGAAATTGCAAAGCTGATTGGCGTGGATTCCTTGGGGTATTTGAGCACTGATAACGTGACCAAGCTGGCGGACCATAGTTCCTGCGGTTTTTGCACCGGCTGCTTTACTGGAAAATACCCCGTTCCGATTCCGGAACGGAGAGGAAAATACCGTTTTGAACGCAAAATCAGCGAGACCGGTGAAAAACAAGGCGATTCATAATGTTTTTTTCTTTACGGGGCGCCCGGCGACTAAAAAGCTGGGCGCCCCGCGTTATCCCGCGTTATATTGACAGATGATATCCTACTGGAACGGATTCTTCCGTACCAATATCGGTTAAAAGCGCTTTTAATTCCGGATAGGGCATGGAGTACCGCTGGCTCAGGTAGTGCAAGGAGGCGGAAAGTTCTCCGTCTGGCCCACCGTATTGACTGATAATGAAAGATGCCAACTGCGGATTTGAATTTTTAATATTAATCGGGTATTGCAGCTTTTTTTCGTAACGGAACATCGAATCACTCACTTCCTTTCCTTATCCCAGGGCCAGGGATTGTTTACCCAAGTATAGGTAGATTGGCCGGCGGCATCCGCCATTGACAAAGGGCCGTACATAGCGATATATTTCTTTCGGCCCTCACGTTCAAGCTCTACATATTTGGTAAAGAGCTCCAATGCTTCCGAGTCGTTCTGGTGGGTATCCAGATAAAGCCCAAGTTCTTGAATTGCAAAGCCCAAAGCCATCAGTTCGGTCAGCGCGGTGTTGGTAAGTTTTCCCGGTTCAACCGCTTTGAAAAAGGGAAGGTTCAGTCCGGGGAACAACGTTCCAGTGGCCAACCCTTCCATCTGATTATATTTGGCGGGGCCTTTTTGCTGAAAGGGTACATAAGGAACTGCCAACGGTGCGCATTCCGGCAGTGTTCCCTGTCTGTCGCTGCATGCGTTGCCCAATGCAGCACCCATTCCGTTATTTTTTTGGGCAGCATTGTTTTGTGGCTTATTGACCTGCATGATGCTGCCTGCGGAGGCGGACGCTTCGTTGCTTGTGTTTGGACTAATAGAAATATTCGATATGTTGCTTGCATTGGGAAGCGCGGAACTGTTTGGCATTTGGTTGGGACTCATGGGAATATTGGGTGGATTGCTGACCTTCGGGCTGGCCGCCGTGTTCGGCTTATTGCTGGCTTCCGGGCTGGCCGCCGTGTTCGGCTTATTGCTGACTTCCGGGCTGGCCGCCATGTTCGGCTTATTGCTGGCTTTCGGGCTGACCGCCGTGTTCGGCTTATTGCTGACTTCCGGGCTGGCCGCTGTGTTCGGCTTATTGCTGACTTCCGGGCTGGCCGCTGTGTTCGGAGCGTTGCTGGACTCGGAACTGACAGCCGTATTTGTATGATTGCTTGGATTAACCAGGCTGTTTAAAAAATTGCTGCCTAGAGTCAAAAAAATTCCTCCTTTGGATATCAAACAGGTGGGAAGTTGTTTTCCCAATTGTTTTTTTAGTCATACGGAAAGGATGATCCGTTATGTCATTCTATGGTTCTGTTCATGCGGCGGAACCCGTTCCGGCTTTGGCCTGGCTGTAGAAAAAACAAAAATCATTCAAAACGAAAGGCAATTACCGAAATAGAGAGGCGGGAACTTCGCCTTTAACCGGTTAAACCAAAAAGAAAATTTTTTTGGGGAGCGGTCAGGATCTGCGGATAGGGGGTGATGTTGGTCTCCTTTAGAGGAAATGAACAGGCAGGCGAAAACGCCGGCATAGAAAAACGGATTTTCTCATATGGTACTGCGAAGGGGGAATCCGAATGGCCGCAATGAAAGCATATATAAGAAAAGCAATGATTTTTCTAACGCCGTCCCTTGCCGTTTTCCTTGGAGTGATGATGATTTCCCTCTGCGCTGTCGATGCGCTGAACACGTTTTCCGCCACCCGTATGAGCGGGATAACCGTTGTGATCGATGCCGGGCACGGCGGCGAGGATGGGGGAGCCGTATCACGATCGGGAACGATAGAAAGCACCGTCAATCTTCAAATTGCGTCTAAATTGGACAATCTGATGCATCTGTATGGGATACAAACGTCTATGCTGCGAAGTGATGACGTTTCGCTGCATGATTCAGATGCGAAAACGCTGCGGGAGAAAAAAAAGTCGGACTTAAAAAACCGGGTGGCACAGATCAATCAAACCGCAGATGGGGTTTTAATCAGCATTCACCAAAACATCTATCCCAAAAGCAATTTTTCAGGTGCTCAAGTGTTTTATGCAAATCGCGATAACAGCTTTGACTGGGCGGTTTTAACACAGGAAATGCTGCGGGTGACGCTGGATCGGAAGAACGGAAGAAAAGCTGCTAGGATTTCGGATTCCATATATTTGATGAAGAATGTAAAACGGCCGGCAATTTTGGTGGAATGTGGTTTTTTATCCAACCCGGCCGAGGAATGTTTGCTGCAGGACGATGTTTATCAGATGAAAATATCTGCTGCGCTAACGGCGGCGACGATTCAATATTATGGACAGTAGCAAAGAGACAAGGACCCTCTTTTGCAAGTGTTATGTTACGGAAGAAAACAAGAAAAAGGAGCCATTGGAATGAAAACAAAGACCATTTTTTATTGCACACAGTGCGGAAACGAAACATACAAATGGGAAGGCCGGTGCAGTGCCTGCGGAAGCTGGAATACCATTGTGGAGCAGCCCGACCGTCCATCAAAAAAAACCGCTTCCATTCGGGAGAGCGGTTCTGCAAGGCGTTCAGCCAAATCGCTCTCACAAGTGGAAGCAGGGGAGGAGCTTCGGTTTTCCACCGGTATGAAGGAATTGGACCGGGTGCTGGGAGGCGGTGCGGTTCAAGGCTCTTTTGTTTTGGTAGGAGGAGCGCCGGGAATCGGAAAATCCACATTGATGTTGCAAATTTGCGACTATCTTTGCCGTTCCAGCTCTGTGTTGTATGTATCTGGAGAGGAATCGGAACGGCAAATCAAAATGCGGGCGAAACGTCTGGGTGTGGAACGGGAAACGCTTTTTGTTTTGGCTGAAACCGATTTAGAGGATATTCTGGACGCCGCAGGCACACTTTTACCTAATATTCTCATTGTGGACTCGATTCAAACGCTTTACAACAGTTCATTGGCGACGGCTCCCGGAAGCTTGGGGCAGGTGAAGGATTGTGCCGCGGCGCTGATGCGGCTGGCAAAAGGGAAGGGAATTACCGTTTTTATTATTGGGCACGTCAATAAGGAAGGATCCATTGCGGGGCCGAAGGTTTTGGAACATATGGTGGACTGTGTCCTCTATTTTGAAGGAGAGCAGCATTTGGCCTTCCGCATTCTGCGGGCCGCAAAAAACCGGTTTGGCGCCACCAATGAAATCGGTGTGTTTGAAATGGGGGATATGGGGCTGTTAGAAGTTCCGAATCCATCGGAGCTTCTCCTTTCCGGGAGGCCTTTGAATACGCCGGGGGCCTGTGTCGCCTGTGTTATGGAAGGCGCCCGGCCTGTACTAGCGGAGGTGCAGGCGCTTGCGACGCCGACAAGCTTTGGAATGCCGCGGAGAACCAGCAACGGACTGGATTACAATCGGGCCATGCTGCTTTTGGCGGTTCTGGAAAAGCGCAGTAAACTCCGTCTTTCCAACTGTGATGTTTATTTTAATGTCATTGGAGGACTGAATATAGACGAGCCAGCCGCCGATCTGGCAGCTGCCCTTGCTTTGGCCTCCAGCTATCTGGACAAGCCGGTTCCAGGCGATTTGGCCGCTATCGGGGAAATCGGCCTGACGGGAGAGCTTCGTTCCGTCCAGCAATTGGGCCAGCGGCTTTCCGAAGTGAGACGCTTGGGTTTTCAAAAATGTCTCGTCCCCGCCCGATGGAAAGGAGAACCGCCGGGAGGGCGGGAAATCATTCCATTTGGGAATTTGCAGGCAGCGCTGGCGGCGGTTTTATAATATAAAAGGGATGCATATGGGCTTTGATTCATGCCGTTCGATTAGAATTTTGGTACTTCTAGAATTTTGGTACTTCATCCGGCGTCTG
>JAQVYO010000103.1 GCA_028708585.1 Oscillospiraceae bacterium | reverse complement strand
CGTTAAAGGCCGACTTTAACAAGCCGGGGGAAAATACCGCCTCTTCCCTGTGATGGAGCAAGGCCAATGCGGTAATTTCCCCTGGGGGCAGCCCTTCATCCTGGGCCTTATTCCAGTAGTAATGCAATTGCCAGGAAAGGAGCCTGGCCTGTCGTTCCCCGGCGGTAAACTTTTCTTCAAAGGCGAGGGGATTTTTCAGCGCCTCCTCCAGTTGCTCCAGGATTTGCGAAAAGCTGAAATAACTTTCTCCCGGCAAGTCCGCTCCGCCTATTTCATAGCTCTTCTGCTCAAAGGGCATGCCAATCAGCCAAAAGTCCCCGGTATTATTTATGAAGCGCTGCAGTTCTGCCGTGACCCTGATTTTATACTGCTCCGGGTAAACCGGGGGAGCGCCGGCAACCGTGCCGCTCAATCCGTCCGGCGCACGCCTGGGATAGAAGACCCGGCAGGACTTGAGCACATTGCCGAAGGAGTCCACCTCCAGAATAAAACCGTGCTGTACGCGCGGGTCCCGGGGATTGCGTTCATAATGAAAAGCGATGTTTTCCTTTTCATGGACGAAGAAAGAGGCATACTCCCCCAAAGCCCTGGGTTGCTCCTCTTTAACATGAAAGTTTGTTTCCGTGACCAAGTAGGGATGTTCGGATACCCCTTCTCTTTGATCCAGGGCATATACCTCTTCACGGATCTTCTGTCCCTTCAGGGCCGCGTATGCCTGTCTGAGGGTTTCCGCGTCACTTGCCCCGACGCTTGCGTCAAAGGTGCTGTCCGGCATCCGGCAGGCCTGGGGATCCCCGTTATAATAATCTGTTTCGTAGTGTTTTGAAATACTCCCGGAGGCAATGCAGGCGCCCGTATGATACCATCGCCTGGTATAAACCGGCGGGACGTGCAGTTCCTTTTCAACCGGGTCAAAAGCAACGTCCTCCAGCAAGCCCGGATTTGCAAAGGCTTCAAAAGTTTCCGTGTCCCACTCCTCCACAAAGCCAAAGCCCCTGAACTCCCTTTCAAAATAATCGTAATATCCGTCATGATATTTAAAAGCGGTTACCAGTTTGGAACCGGAAATCCGGTCTATACTTTCTATTTTTTCCACAACCTGGACCGGGAAGGGCAGCTTGGTTTTCCACTCCTTACCCGCCTTTTTATCCTCAAAAAAATACGCTACCGAACTTTTATAGCTGATCCGGGTTGTGGCTCCCAGGTTGTTGTCTGTTTGAATTAAAAGGTAGGGTTTTACTTCTCCGGAAAAATAATAATAGTAATGGCTGATATTTGTACCCATCTTGGTGAAGATCAAAGCCGTGGAACCGTTGCCCAGCACATCCGCAAAGCTTATTTCGTCCAGGGCGGTATAGGCCTCGGGCAGGGGTATGGATATGGGCTGCTTGCTGAAACTGTTTCCTCCCTGGTTCAAAAACACGTCAACCCTGTCGGAACGCACGTAGACAATATCTTGAGTACCGGAACCATCGATGTCTGCCCAAAACAGCCTGGCGGCATCAAGCCCGTCGCCAAACCGCGGCGCATCCCCCAACAGGACTTTTTTGCCGAAACGGCCGTAGCCCAGGTTGGGCCAGCATTCTACGCTGCCGTCCCTGATTCTCACCCGGTGGGAAAGCCCGTCGCCGAATACATCCGCAAAAGTCACCACCTCCCGGCCATAATCGTTGCCCGCTGCCGGAAAAGTCCCATCCTCGTCCGCAATGAGGCTTGCTCTTACGGGCGGCCCAAAACCATCCTTTTTCAGCGATGGGTAAATCTTTACCGCAGCATCCTCAAAGATCAGGATGTCCCACAAACCGTCTCCATTCACATCGGCCAATTCTTTTTGGGGGCTGGCGAAGTCCGTGGGATAAGAAGCAAAGCTCCGGTACGGCTCCCATGAACCGTCCGTGTTACTCTCGTAGAACCCTCCCCGCTGGGGGGCGCCAACCACCAGTTCCAGCTTGCCGTTGCCTGCCAGGCTCAGCAGGGAGTATTCTGCTTTTCCCAAATCCCGATCGATGGGAAACTCCACAGGAGCTTCCGGATATCCGTACCTGCCGTTTCCTGTGGGCCTCCAGTAGAGTGTGGCTCTCTGGTCACTGTATAAGAACCCCGGGATGCCGTCACCGTATAAATCCACCAGGTTGAACTGCGACTGGCTCAGGTAACCCGGCACCGAAACGCCGCTTGCCACTTCCAGGCGCTTGAATTCCTGACCTGCCGGATTAAACTGTGAATAGCCAAAGGCAAGGGGGGGCAGCGGTCTCGATTCATAACTGCCGTCCGCTGTTCTCCTGTAACCCCTTGCCTCAACCGCCAAAAGCCTGGACATTTCAGCCGATTGTTCATAGGACAGCCGGGTGGCTCTTACCAGGCACGGGTCTGCGCCCAGTTCTTCTGCAAAGCGATGAAACAGAAGGATATTGCGGCAGAGCCGCAAGGTGCGGATTTCAAACCCGCTTCGATAAGAAGAAAAGGGATCCATTCTGGCCGGCCAATTTCCGGAGGGAGTATAGGGATTGCAGTGCGCCTTGCTGAGATACTCTTCTTCAATATTGTATTCTCCATAGTCAAAAACCACTTCAAAGGCCCATGCTTCCCGCCCGCCTTCATCAAGATAGTTTCCGTATCTGATCCTTTGCATGTATTTATTTGCTGTCCGGGTCCTGTTTTGCTCATAGATTTTTTCAGGCACATGCTCATGATCTTCCGGTTTGTAGAAAAATTCGATTTTATTTCCTTTGGCATCATAGGTTTTCTCAATAAGCCACTTGAAAATACGCGTTTTATCATCGGGATCGGCTATTCTGGCATTTTCGCTAAGTCCGTAGATGGATGTGACATTATCCTTTTCAACCACCTTCCAGAATGAGCCGCTAGTATTCTGATATAATTCGATTTTCGCAAACATTCCCTCGACCCTTGGCAGAAAAGAAGTTACATCCCATGCGACGCCGTCTTGACTAAGCTTCTTTTCTTCCCTGCCCCATGCTCCTCCATCTTTTGGGAGAAGTTTGGGGACGAGGTCTTCGGAATTTGAGAATATGAAGGTGTCTGAGTCGGCATACCTGGGAATTCCTTTTTCCGTTTTCCTGGAAATGCTGGGCAAAGAAAGGGAAAAGCCTATTCCGAAAAGGCCGTTGCCCAAACCGGAACTGTAATCCAGACTGATTTTCGGTTCAAAATTCCGGCAGGGGGACACATAAATGGGGATGGAAAGATTAGCCGTTCCGGAAAAAGGGTTCGGCTGAAATGTTTCTCCCATGCCTTTAATGGCCCCGCCGCCTTTGGGAAGTGAAAGCTCCGGGATGGATATTTTGTCTGCCTTCGTTGCGCCACTGAAATTTTGCGTTTTATCTTCCATCATTAAAATTCCCCACCATACTTTAAGGTTGTTTTAATTTCCAATAGTTCCATAGCAAAGTCTTACATATCATCACGTATTCCCTCATCTAAAACCACTGACATAATTGCTTTATTATTCCTTTTTATTCTACTAAAAGAATCCTTTTCCTGCTTACAAAGATCTTTATTTGACGACCTTTGTCAGCATTTTTCGCTTTTTTCGTCAATATTCGTCATTTTTCATCATACTGTCTTTTAATGGTTACTGCTGTATGGTTGGTAAACACGGGGACGGTTCTTTGTTTGAAAATCACCTCGTTGTTATGGTAACGGAGATAGGGGGCAGGGACTTGTCTGGTCCGGGTGAAGCATGGGGGCGTTCTTTTTGCTTGCCTGGGTATTGTCTTTTTCTGCAGGAAGAAAACATTGGGTGCGGGTGTCCCGGGAACGGATGGAAGCGCTGATTGGTATTCAGCGACACATAAATCAACAATCTCCTCGAAAGCTACCCGATGAGCTGCTTGAAGTCACTTAATTGGCTATTCTTATAGCTTGATCCCGGCGGACCGCCTGTAAATCACCGGTGGCAGGGGGTGAACATTTCCCCATACCAACCAGTTGCTGAAGGCGTAATTACTAAAACTGGCACATACAATACCCACAAAATTACCTAAATATTGATCAACTCCTAAAACCGTATACAGCAAGAATAAAATAAGGCTTTTGACTAAAAGGCCGGAGAATGACACGGTCACATATTTGCCGAATCGGTGCAGATGCGTTAGAAATATTTTAGACCCCAGCCGGAATCGGCCGGGAGAACGGTCTCTCCAGGTAAAAAGGCTGTTCAGCATAAAATTAGACGTCATAGCTGATAGAGAAGAAATTACCGCCCTCTCGTTAACACTGAGAATGGAGAAATAGCGGTTAAGCAGAGCGAAAACCAGCATATCGATCAGTACGCCCGAAGCGCCTACCAGGCAAAACATATAAAAGCGGCGGTCGGATCGGCTCCGTTTAAGCAAGCGCACCAAATGCCACAAATATTGCATTTGTACTTTAAAACCAAATTTGGATTGGCCTGCGTTTCGCACCTCAAAGGCATAGGGAATTTCAGTCAAAACATGATAGTTTCCCAGCACCAAAATCTCCATCAATATTTTCCATCCCACCGGATCCAGGCGCCTGTCTTTGATCACTTCCTTCTTGAACATAAACATTCCGCCGGTATGATCCGAAATGCGCCTTAAGCTTGGCAGGAGGATTCTCCCTGCATAACGGGCTGCTGCCGAGGCCAGCTTTCTGAACCAGCTTAAGCCCCCATCGCTGCCGCCGCTGATGAATCTGCTGGGAACCACAATATCCGCGCCTTGTTCGATTTCTGCCAGCATATTCGCCAACAATGCCGGCGGATGCTGCAAATCCCCGTCCATCACGGCCAGAATGTCCCCCTGGGCATGTTTAAAACCTTCAATTACCGCCGAAGCCAAGCCCTTTTTATGCGCGCGGTGAATAAGCCTGATCCTGTCATGGCTTTCCGCCAGACGTGTGATTACCGCGGGCGTATCATCAGTGCTGTCATCCATAAAGATAATTTCATAATCTTTTTGCGCCAAGGCGCCCGTAAGGCAATTGACCAACTCACTGATATTTTCTTTTTCGTTGAAAACAGGGACAATTAGGGACAACATAAAAAACCTCCACGCATTTTTAAGGGTTCCTTTCTTGATCTACTTCATCTTTTTCAGCATCTGCAGGCCCTTGTCCCAGAAACCCTTGTTCGGCCTTCATTACTTTGCCCGCCTGCTCAAACTCATTTTTTACCCTGCGCAAACGAAGGAGCGCAACCAAGCCGGCGATAATCAGGAGCGCAAAAATTAGTGACACCCACCAGGGCATGTGCGTTCTGCTCTCCCATTCCGTTACTCTGTCTCCAAAGGTTTTGGGGATTTCGACCACCCCTGTTTCTTCAGCAAATTGGTTCTGAATATTTAACTGAGTATCCACTAGGGCAATTTGCCCATCCATTGTTTGCAGCAGACCGCTGCCGCTTAAAACCTGCTTCAGTAAATTTCTGCCCGCTTCTTGATCGTAAAGGATGACATAGACGCGTCGTACCGGATCCCAAGGCGACCGGATCA
>JAQVYO010000102.1 GCA_028708585.1 Oscillospiraceae bacterium | reverse complement strand
CTCATCAGCCTTAGCTATCTGACGAAAAAACTGACGCCTTCCATACTGAGTCAGGTGGACGATAAGGTTGCGGCACAAAAAAGTTCTTTGGAAAGCGCGTTGAATGGGAAGATCCAGCAATTTTCCGATGAACTGAAAAACGGGAGTGCCACTGGCAGCGTCTATGCCGCTGTGACCTTAGCCAACGGAAAGACACTGAAAGGAAACACTGGAACCGAAGTGGTGCTCCGCAGCGGTTCGGCTTCCTGCGTGGCAAGCGCGGCGCCGGGCTTGATGGACACCACTGCTGGAGGCGCGTTAAGCAACGGTTCTTCTCTTTCTGGGAACCATCTTTATCTGGTTACCGCGGACGGATGGGGGGTCCGGGCTTCGGGTGGTTCCGCGACGCTGCTGGTGCGGGGGTCCTATACTATATCGTAATCCGGGAAGGTTCCTTCCGGTGTTACATGGACTTGTATAGGAAACCGATATCTTTTCGTTTTCGCAACTCCGATCAAATAAACGAGGGCGGCGCCAGCGCGGCGCCGCCTTCGTTTATTTTTCAAAAACTCCGGGTCAGAGCCACACTGGCTCTAACCCGGAGTTTTATCAAGGAGAGGTAGGAAATTCTTATCAGGCGAAATGGGCTAAAAAAGAATTTATAAATCTATATATTCATTATTAATTGTTTTCCGTTTTTGTCAAACACAGCCCCATTTTGGGGGAAAGCGAGCCAGCTTGCCATGTCTTGCAGTCTTGATGGAAAGACAAATGCGTCATTTGCTGGTTGGCGCGTTCTTCAATCATATCTAAAAAATACCGGTGGACGGTGGGATCTCCGGTCAGTTCCGGATGAAACGCGGTAGCCAGCTGATACTGCTCCCGGACGGCAACAATATGGTTGTCTGCTTGGGATAAAACCGTAACGAAATCATCCGCTTGTTCGATATAGGGAGCGCGGATGAAGGGCATGGGGATGGATCCAAGGCCGCCGAAGTCTTGATTGGTGTAGAAACTTTCCAGCTGGCGGCCATATGCGTTGCGTCTGGCGGTGACAGAAAGCGTGCCAAAACAGGGTTCCCCGCCGGTCACTCTCTTTGCCAGAAGCAAGAGGCCGGCGCAGGTTCCGAAAACCGGTAACCCATCCTGAAGTTTTGAGAAGAGAGGGTCAAACAGATAAAGATCCCGCAAAAGCTTTTTCATAACCGTGCTTTCACCACCGGGAAGGATCAAACCGTCAAACGGCCGGCTCAAATCCTGGAGTTTTCGGATCTCGAAGCAGTTCGCGCCCAACCGGTCCAACATTGCTTTGTGTTCGGCAAAAGCGCCTTGCAGTGCTAAAATGGCAATTGTCATTTATTTACCCCGTTCTGCCATCAGCAGATGAATTTCCTGTTCGTTGATTCCTACCATGGCTTCGCCAAGGTCGTCTGAAAGCTGCGCAAGAAGCTTGGAATCCTTGTAATTAGTGACCGCCTGGACAATGGCGGCGGCGCGTTTTCCGGGGTTTCCCGATTTAAAAATGCCTGATCCGACAAATACGCCTTCCGCCCCCAGCTGCATCATAAGCGCCGCATCAGCAGGAGTGGCTACGCCGCCGGCGGCGAAGTTTACAACGGGGAGCCTTCCGTTTTTTTGGATAGATTGCAGCAGGGAACAGGAAACGCCCATTTGCTTGGCGGTTTCAAAAAGTTCGTCCTCTCGCATGCTCCGCACGCGCCTGATTGCGCTGTTCAACGCCCGCATATGCCGCACGGCCTGCACAATGTCTCCGGTTCCCGGCTCTCCCTTGGTGCGGATCATGGAAGCCCCTTCTTCAATGCGACGGAGCGCTTCGCCTAAGTCCCGTGCACCGCAGACAAAAGGCGCCTGAAACTTTGTCTTGTCAATATGATAGACGTCGTCTGCGGGAGTCAGCACTTCGCTTTCATCAATATAATCAATGCCGATGGCTTCCAGAATCTGAGCCTCGACAAAATGCCCAATACGGACCTTCGCCATAACCGGAATAGAAACGGCGGCTTGAATGTTTTGAATCATTTTCGGGTCGCTCATGCGGGAAACGCCTCCCGCTGCCCGAATATCGGCGGGAATCCGTTCCAGTGCCATAACGGCGCAGGCTCCTGCTTCCTGAGCAATTTCCGCCTGGTCGGGTGTGGTTACGTCCATGATAACGCCGCCCTTTAACATTTGAGCCAGCTCCCGGTTTAGCTTTGAGCGATTGTTTTCCATATGAATTCCTCCTATTGCATTTTGGGATGCCTTTGATTATACTTTAAATTGATCTTATCTCAATGATCAGTTTTAATTAAATTAGCAAGGTCAGATAGGGGGAGCTTTATGCTGACGTACGTTTTTGAACTAAATCAAAAAAGGCCGCTTTATGAGCAGCTTTATACATTTTTGCGCAGGGATATTGAAACCGGACGGCTAAAAAGCGGGGAACGACTTCCCTCCAAGCGGGAGCTGGCCTCAAATCTTAAAGTGAGCGTGATAACAGTCGAGAACGCCTACGGCCAGCTAACGGCGGAAGGATATATCCGGCCAGAGGCAAGAAGAGGATTTTTTGTCCAAACGCTGGAACCCGGGCCGGTCAAATTGCCGTTTTCTGCTCCAGGGAAGAAATTTAAAGATTTAAAGCCTGTGGTTTACAAATATGATTTTGCCACAAACGCTGTGGATACAAGCTGCTTTCCGTTTTCCACATGGGCGAAGCTGATGCGTGAACTGCTTTCAGAAGGGGATGGCCGCCTTTTGAGCACGGTGGACCCTCAGGGGGCATACCCCCTAAGAAAAGCCATTGTACGGCATCTTTATGAATTCCGGGGGATAGAAGCTGTTCCGGAACAAATCGTTGTGGGAGCGGGTGCGGAATATTTAACTGGCCTTCTGGTTCAGCTGCTGGGCAGGGAGGCCGGGTATGCCATGGAAAACCCGGGATATTTAAAAATCCATAAAATCATTCAGAAAAACGGTGCCTTCGTGCTTCCTATTTCTCTGGATGCCCAGGGGTTACGGATGGAGGAACTGTGTGCTTCCGGAGCCAGGGTGGTCCATATTACGCCGTCCCACCACTTCCCATTGGGAATTGTAATGCCGGCAGCCAGACGGATGGCTCTTTTATCCTGGGCGCTGGAATCCAAAGGGCGGTATATCATCGAAGACGATTATGACAGCGAATTCCGTTTTTCCGGCCGGCCTATTTCTGCTCTGCAGGGTTTGGACGGAGGAGAACGCGTGATTTACATGAATACGTTTACCAAAAGCCTTGCACCGTCCTTTCGGATTGGCTACCTGGTTCTGCCGCCCCATCTTCTGAAACGATACCGGGAGGAATTTTCCTTCTGTGCTTCCACAGTTTCCAGTTTTGAACAGTATGCTCTTGCCCGGTTTATGGAACGAGGATATTTCGGGCGGCACATTTCCCGCATGAGAAATGTGTATAAAGCCCGGAGAGACGCGCTGATCCAGGCGGCATCCACCTGTTCCTTTTCCAGCCGCATAGAACTGTCTGGTGAGGATGCGGGACTGCACTTTTTGATGCGGGTAAAAGGTGATATGCCAGAAGAAGAATTGGTGTTCCGTGCCAAAGAAAAAGGGGTGCGGGTTTATGGACTCTCGGACTATTATATTGGGAAGGAAAAGCCGCGGACGCAGCATTCCTCCACTTTGGTCCTGGGATACGCCATGCTGCAGCCGGAAGAAATGAGGCCCGCGTTTTCACTTCTGGAACAGGCTTGGGGGTATTGAACTGATGATGTGCAGGCAAAAAGCGATGCGGAATATGCTGGGCTATGAGCGCGGCGGTAGAACTGCCTTGGGTGAGACTGAACAAAAAAGCGGCGCGCCCAATAAGGACGCGCCCAGATTATGTAAAGGGGTTTAGCAATCAGTTTTTCCGGTCTATGCTGACCATTCTTCCATCTTGGAAGATCTGGCGGCCGCCTCGGCGAAGTGTTTCCTCTGATTTATCCGGGTTCGTAACGCAGAAGCCGGATAAATTATCGACACCGTGCCGAAACAGGGTGGAGGACATGGGAACAGACGGGCCGACAAGGGATACTTTCGCCTTTCTATCGATAATCTCCAGCAGCCTGGGCAGCGTTTTATTAATTAAGGTCATGCCCGTGATAAACACAAAATCCTGCTGGGGGAGGATATATTCACAGGCACTGTCGGGATAATCTCCGCTGGAAGGGTTTCGCTCTAAAATAGAAAGATTGCATACGGGTTTGAGCTGCTGCTCTAGATTGGGGAAATGACCCACTACGGTTACGTTTTTCCCTGCTATTTCATTTGCAAAAGCCACAAATGCATTTTGCTTTTTTCTGCCCTTCAACGTGGAATCATTCTGATCCGTTCCAACGCCGCCCAAAGCCTCCACATGATCCAGCGTATTGTAGTAAGCGTTGATTGCGGCCATGCCGATAGAAGCTTCAATAAAATCCCATGATTTGATACATTTTGCGATATTCCGCAGTGGTGCGCCGGTGATCGGTCCATCATGAAGGGCTGAAAAACTGGAGGATTTTACAGTGAGTGCGACCCCCGCCCTCTTGCCTGCCCGTACCATGGTCCAAACGCAGCCTGCCATATACTGATCAACCTGAATATCTTCGGGAATTCCTCCAATTAATTCATCGTAAAGTGTCCACATACGTATTCCCTTCTTGCGGTTTCCTGCGGTTATTTTGCCTGAAAACAGGATTGCCTTCGTTATTGAAAGAAATATATAACCAAAAACAAAAAATAGGCTTCTGAAACAGCCTGATGGAAGCGAAATTCCGACCGTGACAGTCCTGCCAAACAGAAAGACAGCCAATAAAAAAGATATATTATGTTATTCTTTTCATAAAATAACATAGGTTTGTTAAATTGTCAACTTCGTATTTCATGTTTTCCAACCAAAGGAAGCAAAAGCAATAAAAATACAAGATTTATTTTTGGCTGCATGATGTGCCGCGTATGATCCATGAATTGAATTGCTCTGCAAGTGTGAGAAAATCAAAAAAAGCTCACCGTGGTGACTGATCAGAGGAATAGACAGGGAAAAGAAAAGTATCTTGTAGGATCACATGGCTTTGACCCGGCTCACACCGTTTTTCGGATGGCGTGAGCCGGCATTTTATTTGGAATTGTTCTAAATCGCTTGATGCTGGCTCCTTCTCCATGTTTCCGGTCTGGTCTTTTGTTTGACTTCATCTGAATAATGAGGCATTCTCTTGGTTTCTGATATGACAAAACCTCCAATCGTAGTCATTCTACGACTGGAGGCCTTTTCTGTCAACGCCCGTTTTTACTGGTTCAGTTTATGGCTATGACCGCAGTGGATTTTGCCGCTGTGACAGCATAGATACCGTACTAGGGCCTTAAAAGTTTCCCGTTTTTCAGATCTTCGCTCACTTGCGCCTTAACGACGAAATGCTGCTTCTTTCCTGTGGCATTGTAAGGAATTTCATCTGTAAAGCAATAATATCTGGGGCACTTATACACGGAGAGATCC
>JAQVYO010000101.1 GCA_028708585.1 Oscillospiraceae bacterium | reverse complement strand
ACGCGCTGGGCGGCGAAATGGCCCGGGCGGCGGACAGGGCCTGCGTCCAATACCGGGTGCTCAACCGTGGCAAAGGCCCCGCCGTCCATTCCCTCCGGGCGCAGGCGGACCGGCGGGAATATCAAAAGATCATGAAATATACGCTGGAGCGCCAGGAAAATCTGGACGTGAAGCAGGCGGAAGTCACCGATATTTTCACCGAAAACGGCGCCGTTTCCGGCGTCCGTACCCAGAATGGGGCGGTTTACGCGGTGCGTGCCGCCATCGTCTGCTCCGGCACATACCTCAACGGGCGCACCATCGTGGGGGAAGTCACAAGGGAAGGCGGGCCGGACGGGATGTTTGCCGCCACCGGCCTGTCCCTCTGCCTGAAAAAGCTGGGGCTGGAACTGCGCCGGTTCAAAACCGGAACGCCGCCCCGCATCAACGCCCGGTCGGTGGATTTTTCCAAAATGGAGCGGCAGGAAGGAGACGAAGTTCCCGTTCCCTTTTCCTTTGCAACCGAAACGACGCCGAAAAACCGGGCGGTCTGCTATCTCACCTACACCAATGAACGCACCCACGCGGTAATCCGGGCAAATCTGGACCGCTCCCCCCTCTTTTCCGGAGTCATTCAGGGCGTCGGCCCCCGGTACTGCCCTTCCATTGAGGACAAAGTGGTGCGCTTTGCGGAAAAAAAGCGGCACCAGCTTTTCATTGAGCCGATGGGCCTTGAGACAGAGGAGCTTTATGTGCAGGGATTTTCCTCCTCCCTGCCGGAGGAGGTGCAGATTCAGATGCTGCACACCATACCCGGGCTGGAGCGGGCGTTGATGACTCGCCCGGCCTACGCCATTGAATATGACTGCGTCAATCCCCAGGAGCTGCGCCATACCCTGGAACACAAGAACATTTCCGGGCTTTACGGGGCGGGGCAGTTCAACGGCTCCTCCGGTTATGAGGAAGCGGCGGCCCAGGGGTTTGTGGCGGGGGCCAACGCCGCTTTGAAGATTTTGGGCCGCCCGCCTCTGGTGATCGACCGCAGCCAGGGCTACATTGGCGCTTTAATTGACGATCTGGTTCTCAAGGGCACCAACGAGCCATACCGGATGATGACCGCGCGGACGGAATACCGCCTTTTGCACCGGCAGGACAACGCCGACCTGCGGCTTTCCCCCCTGGGCTACCGGCTGGGCCTGATTTCTGAGGAACGGTACCTTCGGGTCCGCGCAAAAAAAGAGGCGGTGGAACGGGAAATCGGGCGGCTGGAGAAAACCGGCGTTCCTCCCTCCCCGGCGCTCGACGCCCTTTTGTCCCAGCGGGGGGAGCCTCCCGCCAAAAACAGCTTCCGGCTTATCGAGCTTTTGCGCAGGCCCCGCATCCGTTATGAGGACCTTGCGCCGCTGGATCCGGAACGGCCGGAATTATCCACAGAAATCGCCCAGCAGGTGGAAATCTCCGTGAAATACGAGGGATATATCCGGCGGCAGGCCCGGCAGGTGGAGGAATTTAAGCGGATGGAAGGGCATTTGCTTCCCGATTCCATTGATTACCGAAATTTGCAAGGCCTCCGGTTGGAAGCCCGGCAGAAGCTCTCCAAAATCCGGCCCCTAAATTTGGGGCAGGCTTCCCGCGTTTCCGGCGTTTCGCCGGCGGATATCACAGCGCTGATGATCTACCTGGAAAATGATAAAGCATCCTGCAACAAAACGCCCCGCCGGGACTCAAAAGAGGTGTCGCCTAATGCGCAGCATTGACTTAACCCACAAAATAACGGAACAAATGCCGGTTTTTCCGGGTTCCGCGCCGCCGGATCTGCACAAGGTCTGTTCCCTGGAGCGGGACGGATTCCGGGAAACCCTTCTTTCCCTGCATTCTCACACCGGAACCCACATGGACGCGCCCGCCCACCTGCTTCCCCGGGGGAAGACTTTGGATCAGATGCCCATAGAGCAGTTTGTTGGCCCCGGTCTTTTGGTGGACTGCCAAAACATCCCGGAAGGGGGCGTCATTGGGATGGACCGGCTCTCTTTGTACGACGGAGCCTTAAACCTGGCCCAATTCGTTTTGTTTTACACAGGATGGGACAAACATTGGGGAAAACCCAGTTATTACGGGTCCTTTCCCGTCCCCGACCCTGTCGTTCTCCGCCATCTTGCGGCTCTGGGCAAAAAAGGCGTGGGAACCGACGCGCCTTCCATTGACCCCATCGGCGCGGACCCCCTTGCCTGCCACAAGATCGCCCTGGAGGCGCAAATGGTGATTTTGGAGAATCTCGCGAACCTTTCGGATCTCTGCCAAAGCGTTTTCACCCTCTTGGCCCTCCCCCTGCACTACGAAGGGGCGGACGGCGCGCCCGCCCGGGTTCTGGCCTTTGAAGACGATGTGGCACATTCCCTGTTTTACGACCTTATCGTATAGTCTCACAAAGCTGAAGCGTTGAAGGCTGCCTGGCGGCGGCCTTCAAGGGAGCAAGGTTCCCTGAAATCCAAAGCCGGGCGCGCCCGGCCTTTCCCCTTCCCCGCGCTGTGCGCAGGCGGCTGCGCAGCCGTCCCGGCCGCAGGGATTGGTGTTTTGCCGGCGCATTTCGCCGCCGGGTAAGAAGGGTTTCGTTTTGCCCGAAGCGGCGGATTTTTGATGCGGGAGCGTTTTATGAAAGAAAAAATTGTGCTGGGGCTTTCCGGCGGGGTGGACTCCGCCGTGGCCGCCGCTCTTTTGCGGCGGGACTACGAGGTGCACTGCCTTTTTCTGGATGCGGGCAGCGGAACCGGGCGGGAAGATGCCCGGGCGACAGCCTGTTTTCTGCATCTGCCTTTTGCGGTTTCCTCTATCCGGGAGCCATTGGAAGAATGCGTATGCACGCCCTTTGCGGCGGATTATGTAAATGGGAAAACTCCGCTGCCCTGCGCCCGGTGCAACCCTCTGGTCAAGTTTCCCGCCCTGATGCGGGAAGCGGACCGGATCGGCGCCCGGCTGGTGGCCACGGGGCATTACGCCCGGACCGCAACGGAAGAAGGAACCCTGCGGCCCCTTCTTCTCAAGGGAAAACCGGAAAACGACCAGTCCTATCTGCTGTCCCGGCTGAGGCCCCGGCAGATCGAGCGGATCCGTTTCCCTTTGGGCGGATACCGGAAGCAGGAGGTCCGCGGCCTGGCAAAAGAGATGGGCCTCCCTGTGTATGCAAAGCCGGACAGCATGGAAATCTGCTTTATCCCGGAGGGAGATTACGCCGCCTGGCTGGCTCTTCGTGGCCCGGTTCCCCCGGAGGGGGATTTTGTGGATTCCAGCGGCCGCGTTCTGGGCCGGCATCGGGGCATCCATCACTATACGCTGGGGCAGCGGCGGGGCCTGCGGTTTTCCGCCGGCCGGCGGATGTATGTCAGTAAAATCGATCCGAAAACCAACCGGATCACCCTTTCGGAAGGGGACGGGCTTTTGGTTCGGGAGGCGCTTTGCCGCGCCCCCAACTGGATTTCCGGGGACGGCCTTTCTTTCCCCGCGGAAGGAACCGTAAAATTCCGGCACACCCGGCGGGAGGAACCGGCGATTTTCACTCCCCGAGGAGACCTTGTGCATATTGCCCTAAACGCTCCCGTCCGCATGCCCGCGCCGGGGCAGCTGGCAGTTTTTTATCAGGGGGACCAGGTAATGGGCAGCGGGTGGCTGATTTGATCTTCCGGCGTTCCTCCTTTGCACCGCCCGCATGACAGAGAAAGGAAATGATATGACCAAAGAACAGTATAAAGAAAAAAGCACGTTTTCCATCTTTGCATCTTATTATAAACCCCACTGGAAATTTTTCGCGGTGGACATGGCCTGTGCGCTTGTGGCCTCTCTTGCCGACCTGGCCTTCCCTTTGGTCACCCGGTATTCCCTTCAGACCCTTCTGCCGGCCAAGCTGTTCTCCGCCTTTTTTCTCATTATGGCCAGCATGATCCTTTTGCAGGCGTTCCGGGGCGTACTGTTGTTCGTGGTTTCCTATGTGGGCCACTCCATGGGGGTGCGCATCGAGGCGGATATCCGCAAGGATCTATTCAGCCACATGCAGGAGTTATCCTTTGGTTTTTATGACAAAAACCGCACAGGGCAGCTGATGAACCGGGTGACGGGAGATCTGTTTGAGATTACCGAGCTTGCCCATCACGGCCCGGAATATCTGTTCACCAGCACCGCCGTCATCATTGGCGGGCTGATTATCATGTTCACCATTCAGTGGCGGCTGGCGCTGCTGATTACGCTGGTGTTTCCGGTGGCCATCGCCCTGACACTAGTCCTTCGCAGGCGGATGTCCAGGGCTTCCAACAAGGTCAAGGAGCGGCTGGCCGGCATCAACAACCAGCTGGAGTCCAGCATTTCCGGCATGCGCACCGCCAAAGCCTTTGCCAACGAGGACCGGGAACGGGAAAAATTCTTTCATTCCAACGAGATGTTCAAACACTCCAAAAGCGAATTTTACAAGGCGATGGGGATGTTTTCCGGATCTCAGGAATTTTTCATGTCTTTTATTAATATCCTGGTCATTATGTACGGCGGCTATCTCATCATGCAGGGGCATTTCAGCACCATCGAAATGATTACCTTTACCCTTTATATCTCCGCCTTTTTCACTCCCATCCGGCAGATTATCAGCCTGGCCGACCAAATCACCGCGGGAACCGTGGGCTTCAAACGCTTTCTCCAGCTGATGCGCACCGACCCGGAAATCAGTGACCAGCCGGGGGCAAAAAATTTAGGCCGGGTCAAGGGAGAAATTCTTTTTGAGGACGTCTCCTTTTCCTATGATGGAAAAACCCCGGTGCTCTCCCACATCAACCTCCAGGTTCCCATCGGGGAAACTTTGGCGGTGGTCGGCCCTTCCGGCGGCGGAAAAAGCACGCTGTGCCAGCTGATCCCCCGGTTTTATGATGTGACGGGGGGCCGCGTTTTGGTGGACGGCAGCGATGTGCGCGGCGTCACCCAGAAATCCCTCCGGGAAAACATCGGCATTGTCCAGCAGGATGTGTTCCTCTTTGCCGGCTCCATTCTGGAAAACATCCGCTACGGCAGGCCGGAGGCAACCGACCAGGAAATTGTCGCCGCCGCCCGGCTTGCGGAGATTCACGAGGATATTCTTTCGTTCCCGGATGGGTATGATACCTATGTGGGGGAGCGGGGCGTCATGCTTTCCGGCGGGCAGAAACAGCGCATTTCCATTGCCCGCATCTTCCTCAAAAATCCCCCCATTTTGATTCTGGACGAGGCCACCTCCGCTCTGGACAGCATCACCGAATCGCGCATTCAAAGCGCCTTCGACAAGCTTTCCAGCGGCCGCACCACCATTGTCATCGCCCACCGGCTTTCCACCATCCGAGGCGCACAGAAAATCGTGGTTATCGAGGAGGACGGCATCGCGGAGCAAGGCTCCCACGAGGAGCTTTTGGCAAAGGGTGGAGAATATGCCAAGCTGTACCGTCTGCAAAACAGCATGGTTTAATCCAACGAGAAAAATGAGGAAACCATTCATGAATCTATCCGACATTGAAAACGCGTTCCGGAGCA
>JAQVYO010000100.1 GCA_028708585.1 Oscillospiraceae bacterium | reverse complement strand
CCGCGCTGCCCGAGGTGGTTCTGGAAGCCCTTGCCGAGGCAAAAAAATAAATAACGCATGAGGGATTATTCCCTGTAATATGCAGTGCGCAGTGCCTCCCTCTAGGGAGGCACTGCGCGCTTACGGGGAATCGCCCAATAAAGCAATGTCAAGCGGATGGTTTGGCTTAGTCTGCGGGCAAATGCACAGCATTTGCCCGCAGACTGCAGAAAGACCAATGGCTTTCCCTGGCAAAAGAATTGCATGTAGAACGCTCGCCATTTACCTGCCGGGAAGGAGTCCCTTCCGGCGCACAGGTTATAGAAAAGGACAGACTCCATTTTATTTCCGCTGTGTACGGCGGAAACTCTGTGCTTTTTGCAGAAGGGCAAATGCTGTGCATGGGCACATTTATCCACCAAACGACAATGGATTGACAACGGCCGGATTTCAGCATACAATGTAATCATATCGAAATTGTTAAATTTAACAGGCGATGACATCGATTTTTTGTGAAAATGAGCCAACAATAGAAGAACGATACTTTTCTGGATAGGAAGTGAATGAGATGAAAGACGCCTTTTTTGAATATCAGAAACAGCGGGAGGCCGACCAGGCCAATATTTTGCGTCTGGGGTTGCTTTGCACACAGGAAGACCCGCCCCGCTGCACCGCCGCATGTCCTTTCCATGTGGATGCGCGGGGCCTTTGCACCGCCGCCGCGGCGGGCGATTTTAACAAGGGACGCGCCATTTTGGAGCAGCTTTTGACTTTCCCCAGAATTTTGACGCAGCTTTGCGAGGCGCCTTGCCAAAAGGGCTGCATTTTAAATGAAATCGGCGAACCGGTGCAGATTTGCAAGGTGGCGGACGCCTGCATGCGATTCGGGGAAAAGCCCAGAGTCAGGCGGTTTCCCAAGCCTAAGCGCAACAAAACGGCGCTGATTTTAGGCGGCGGGCTGAGCGCGATGGTTGCGGCTGCCGAGCTGGGCAAAAAAGGGTATCGGGCGCACGTCCTTTACGATGGCGAAACCCCGGCGGGCCGACTTCAGGCGCTGGTGCCGGACGTGCTGGACCAGGACGCGCTGGACCAGGATTTCGCCCCCCTGGAGAAGATGCCCATTACCTTTGAAAAGTCCGAATCGTCCGCTCTGAACCCGGAATCGTATCTGGACGATCCGCAGTATGATTCCATTTTTGTCAGCGATGAGCTGTACCGCGTGATCGAGGCCCGGGGTGTTTGCCTGCCGTCCGACCAGCGCTCCATGCAGACGGACAGGCCCAAGATTTTTGCGGGGGGCCAGGGGGCAAAGAAGCCTTCGTTTATCGGCGAGGCTTTCAACGGCAAGCGGGCCGCCCTTTCCATGGATCGTTTTATGCAGAACGTTGCCATTTTAGACGGGCGGGATGCCGAAGGCCCTATGGAAACCAGGCTGTACACCAACCTGGACGGGGTGGTTCCCACAAAGCCGGTGGCGCCGGCGGCGAAGAGATATACTCAGGAGGAAGCCAAAGAAGAAGCGGGCCGCTGCATCAATTGCCAATGCCTGGAATGTGTCAAAGGCTGCGCGTTTATGCAGCATTACAACAGCTACCCCAAAAAGCTCATCAATGAGTTCCACCAGAACCTGAATATGACGCTTGCCAACCGCAGGACCAACATTGTCATCGATTCCTGCGCCTCCTGCGGCCAATGTAAGGTGATCTGTCCCAACGACTGCGATATGAAGGAGGCTGCCGCCAGCGCCAGGCGCATTATGGTAGGCGACCACAAAATGCCCCCTTCTCATCACGAATTTGCCCTTGTGGATATGGAATTTTCCAACGGAGAAGAATTTTTTACCGTCCGGCATCAGCCAGGGCACAAGACCAGCAGATATGTTTTCTTCCCCGGGTGCCAGCTGGCGGCTTCCGCTCCGGACAACCTGCGGGCGGCTTATGAAGATTTGGCTGGGCGGCTGGAAGGCGGCGTGGGCCTGATTTTGGGCTGCTGCGGCGCCATTGCCGAATGGGTGGGACGAAACGATCTGTTTCAGATTGAGATGGATAAAATGAAGACTGCCTGGGAAGAACTTGGAAGGCCCCGGGTGATTACCGCATGCCCCACCTGCTACCGCATTTTTAAAACCTTTACCCAAATGCCTGTTACGGGGATCTGGCAGGTTTACAAGGAAATTGGGCTGCCCCAGGGAGCAAGGAAAGGCTCCGGCATTTTGACGGTGCATGATTCCTGCGGCGCACGGGATTATGCGGAAATCCGGGAGTGTGTTCGGGACATTGCGGGAGAACTCGGCTACCAGATTGAGGAGCCGAACTTCAACGGAGAGACCACGCCCTGCTGCGGATTTGGCGGGCTGGTTCAATTCGCCCAGCGGGAGGTGGCCGGGGAGATGGCCAAGACCGCTGCCGAGCGGTGCGGCCACACCTGTCTCACCTACTGCGCCAACTGCCGCGACCGGCTGGGCGATACCCAAAAGCCCACCGTTCATCTGCTGGAACTGCTGTTTGGCAAAAAGGAAACCGGATCGCCCGGCGTCAGCCTGCGGCGGAAAAACCGGCTGGAAGTCCGATCTGCCCTGCTGCGGGACCTTTGGGGGGAGGATGTTTTTTTGGAAAAGCCCGATTTCAAACTGGTGATTCCCGACGATGTAAAGAAGGTTTTGGAAGACCGGATGATTTTAGAAAGCGATCTGATTACCGTGCTGTCCGACGCGGAAAAGGACAACAGCTTTATTCTGGATACCAAAACAAACCATTTGATGGCCAGCCACAGAATTGGAAACGTGACCTTCTGGGCGGTTGTGGACAAGCTCCCAGACGGGTTCCAGCTGGTTACCGCCTATTCCTATCGTATGACGGAACAGGAAATTTGACGTCCCGCGGAGGACCAAAACGGAAAGGAAGGGCCGTAAATGAATCAAGAAGTAAAAGATTACTATGCATCCATTGATCCGGGCGGGCGGTATATCTGTCAGAAATGCCACGTTCCTTTGGTAAAGACACCCATTCAGCTGCGGTATCTCCATGCCGGGTTCCCTGTGGAAATGCCGGGCTGCCCGGTTTGCGGAATGATTTATATTTCGGAAGATCTGGCGTTGGGGAAAATGCTGAGCGTTGAAAAGGCGCTGGAAGACAAATGACGGCTTGTTTGCATCCCGGGGGCGCGGAGCTCACGGAAAAGCTATTGCATATGGCGGCGCTGCCCTATGGGGCGCGCATCCTGGATCTCGGCTGTGGAAAAGGCACTACGGTGGCCCGCTTGCAACTGTCCGGCTATGATGCTTTTGGAATTGATGTGCAAGAGGCGGCGCAGCCCTGCGGCGAAACAGGAAAGCTGCGCCGCCTTTCTGCTTTCCCAAAAGAGGACGCCCGGCGAGAGGGAAAAAAGCGGGTTTCCTCCGGCCGGAGCGGACCGGCGGCGGAAGAGGCAAGCCGGAAGGAAGTTGAGGGCGGATGGGAAACCAAAATGATCCGGGGAGACATGCGGCACCTGCCTTTTGCGGACGAAAGCTTTGACGCGGTGCTGGCCGAATGCAGCCTGTCTGTTTGCGGCGGCAGAGAGGAGGCGCTGAAGGAAAGCTTCCGGGTTCTGCGGTCTTGCGGGACGATCTTGGTTTCCGACCTGTTTTTCCCGGAAACCGACGGGCCGGGCGCGGAACAATGGGCGGCAGGATTTCAGAAGGCGGGCTTTACCAGGCTGAAGCTGGATTTCGCAACGGACTGCGTGCAGGAATATTTCTTTCGGTATATCTGGGAACACGGCACTTTGCCGGAAGCCTGGAAAAAGGCGGCGGCGGGCAGGAAAAAGGTGGGATACGCATTATTTGCGGGGAGGAAAACATAATGGAAGATCAGGATATGTTCGGAAAGCTTTTGGAACTTTCCCAAAAGGGTTATTTTTGCAGCCAGATTTTAATTCTCCTTGCCCTGGAGGAAGAAGAAAAGGAAAACCCTGACCTGGTGCGCGCGATGGGCGGCCTTTGCGGGGGTATGGGTTTTTCCGGCGGTGTCTGCGGGTGCCTCACCGGCGGAGCCTGCCTTTTGGGCTATTATTTATGCAAGGGCGAGGACGACGAAATGGAAGACGAACGCGCAAATGAGAAGATTGCCCAGTTCGTCCGCTGGTTTGAAGAGGAGGCGGGCGGAAAGTATGGCGGGACCGCCTGCTCCTGCATTCTGGATGGCAATCCCGCCAATAAAATGACCCGCTGCCCCGGCATTGTCCAACATACTTATGAAAAAGTGATGGAAATTCTTTCAGAAGCATGACGAGAGGATCTGCAAGGCGTTTGCCTCCGGGTATTGGGCCGGAAGGACCGCCCGAAAGAGGCATGCTTTGGCCCGGCGGCGGACCGGAATCCCCCGGGGAGGAAAGAGCCGCTGGAACCAAACTAAATCATAGAAACGGGAGGTCTGCCCTATGGAACATCAGAATGCCGCGCCTGTGAAGTATCGTTATTTCAATAACGCCGCCACATCATGGCCCAAGCCTCCCTGCGTTGCCGAAGCAGTGCGCAAGGCCATTGAGGAGCTGCCCGGCCACGCCAACCGGGGCGGGCCGAAGAACAAAGATCCGATGTGGGAATGCCGGGCGCTGCTGGCGGAGCGGATGGAGGCCGGCAACCCATCCCGCATTTCTTTGGGTGCAAACGCCACCTATGCGCTAAACGAAGCCATCGGCGGGTTCCCTTTTCAGAAAGGCGATACGGTGCTGACTACGCTGGCGGAGCACAATTCGGTCCTGCGGCCCCTTTATAAGCTCACTAAAATGGGGCTGATCCGCACTGTTTTTATTCCGGTTGAAGCGGACGGCAGGATTAATCTGGGCCAATGGTGGGAGTATGTGGAACAGTACCGTCCGCGCTTGGCCGTATTTTCCCATGCATCCAACGTGACCGGCGCCGTGAACGACGCGCAGACCCTTTGCCGGGTGGCAAAGGAACGGGGCGCAAAGGTGCTGCTGGACGCTTCCCAAAGCCAGGGGATTATCCCGGTCCTTCCGGAAGCCTGGGGCATCGATTATATGGCATTTACCGGACACAAATACCTGCTGGGGCCGCAGGGAACCGGAGGCCTTTATGTGGCGCCGGACATCCGCCCGGACCCGGTTTATGTGGGCGGGACCGGCATTTTCAGCGACCAGGAGGAAATGCCGGAAGAAATGCCCCTGCGCCTGGAGGCGGGGACTCCCAACGAACATTCTTTTGCCGGGCTTGCGGCGGCTCTTTCCTGGGCAAAAGAGCATCCCTTGGACGATGCTCTCATGCAGGAGCGGACTCAAAAATTATCCCGGCGGCTGACGGAAGCCGGAGCCGAGGTGGTTGAGGTGCGGGGAGAAAGAACGCCGGTGATTTCCTTTACTTTGCCCGGCTGGGAAGCCGGGGATGTGGGCGATCTTTTGCTGGACAGCTATGACATTATCTGTCGGACGGGCCTGCACTGCGCCCCCAAAATTTTATCCTGCATCGGGGCGCCCCCCTGTGGTACCGTGCGCGTCAGCATAAGCCGGTTTACGACAGAGGAGGATACGGACACTTTGGTT
>JAQVYO010000099.1 GCA_028708585.1 Oscillospiraceae bacterium | reverse complement strand
GCCATTCCGCCTGAGCCGATCATTTCTAAAATTTCATATCGATTATCGAGAAATTTACCGATGTATGGATCCATGGTAAATGTCCTCCTTTATTGCCGTGTTTATATTTGAAAGAGCAAAACGGTAACGTTGTCCGGCGCACCCCTTGAAAGAGCAATCTGCAAAAGCCGTTCACAGCAGTTTTCCGGTATTTCGCCATGAAGCGCCTCATACAGAAGCTCCTGATCGGATACGGTATTGACAAGTCCGTCGGAGCAGAGCAGCAAAAAATCCCCGGGATTCACCTGCGTTGAGAAAACATCGCATAAGACGGTCTCTTCTGCGCCCAGCGCACGGGTGATGAGGTGTTTCTGCGGATGAACGCGCGCCTGCTCTCTTGTGATTTTTCCTCGCTGGACCATATCTTCCACAACAGAATGATCGTTTGTAAGGCGGGTAACGGCACCAGGCGACAGACGATAAGCGCGGCTGTCGCCTACGTTGAGTAACAGTGCCCGGCTGGATTCTGCTACTGCCGCAACCAGCGTTGTGCCCATGCCCGATAAAGCAGGATCTTCCTGGGAACGCATGTAAAGCGCTCCATTGGCAATTTCCGCCGCTCGGGTAAGCATTTCCTTTAGCGTTCCTTCCTCCAGGCCAGGTCTGAGCGAAGACAACATCTGTTCTGAAAAGCATTCGACTGCCATGCGGCTGGCAACATTTCCGCCGCGCGCGCCTCCCATTCCATCGCAGACGACTCCGAGGGCAAGGTTTTCCGAAGGGAGCGCCAAATAAAACGCATCCTGATTTTCTTCTCTGACTGCACCTTTGTGGGTAATTCCCCAAGCTTTCATTCCAAACACTCCGTTTCTGGCGTGCTGTTGCGCCGTGCCATGCCGCATCAAGCGAATCTTTATCTATCGGGATAAACTTTTCCCGTGCTTCCCGCGCTGCAGAAGAAATCATATCAGGTTTTTGAGGCTCGGTTTTTTGCAGGGAACAATCTTTTCATCTGGATGGACCATATCAATTTCCCAGGCCGTTCTTTGCGTTTCCTTAAATCTAATCTATCATTTCCTGCATTCATTGTAATTCTCTCTATTATTCTCTCTATAAGGCGCAATGCTTTCATCATTTGCTAATTTTTTCAAGAAACAAGCTAGAGCCCGAGGGTTTGTCTGCGCAATTGCCCACAGGAAGCGTCAATATCGCTCCCCAAGCGCCGGCGAATCGTTACGGTAACCCCGTGTTCCTCCAGCCTTCTGCGGAATGCATCTGCTTTGCGGCTTGGCCGCAACGTCCTTTCCCGCACGTCATTGAGTAAAATAAGGTTCACATGGCCAGGCGCCTTTTTCAGCCGATTCGCCAGTAAATCGGCCTGCGCCTCGGAATCGTTTACTCCATCGATCATGGCATATTCGTAAGAAACCCGCCGCCCTGTTTTTTCAAAATAGCGGTGGCAGGCGCCTAGCACAGCTTCCACACCATAGCGCCGGTTCACCGGCATCAGCCGGGAACGGGTTTCGTCGTCCGGAGCGTGCAACGACACCGACAAGGTTAATTGTAATTGATAAGAGGCCAGTTTGTCAATTTTTTCTGTCAGGCCACAGGTAGAAAGTGAAATATGACGCATGCCGATATTCATTCCATCCTTTTGATTTATGAGCTCCAAAAATCGCAAAACCGCTTCAAGATTGTCCAGCGGCTCCCCAATTCCCATTAAAACGATGTTGGAAATTGGCAAACCGGAATTCAGGGAAGTAAAAAGCACTTGATTTAAAATTTCAGAAGGGGTCAGGTTGCGCATCAGTCCCCCAAGCGTGGAAGCGCAGAATGCACAGCCCATTTGGCAGCCGACCTGGGAGGATACGCAAACTGTGTTCCCATACCGATACCGCAGTAAAACGGTTTCCACACAATTTCCATCTTCCAGGCGCCACAGATATTTTATGGTGCCATCCAAAATTGAAATTTGTTTTTTTTCCACCTGAGGAACCGTAATTTTGCAGTCTTCCGCAAGCCTTCTGCGCAGAGGCTCCGGCAGATTGCTCATTTCTTCGAAGGATACCGCGCCCTGGTGCATCCAACGAAAAATTTGTTTTGCCCGATAATTTGGTTGGCCCAGGCTTGTTATATATTCTTCAAGCTCTGAAAGGTTCATGGATTTGATGTCTATTTTTGTTCCCATGTCATCTCATTTCTTGCGCATTTTTGCGATGAAAAATCCATCGGTTTCATGCAGATGAGGCCACAGCGTGATATATCCTTTTTCCGCCATTCCGGCCGGACCCGGGAGATGAAACGCTTCCAGGGAAAAATCCGTATGCATCTTGAGAAAATTATGCACTACATCTTCGTTTTCCCGGCTAAATACCGTACAGGTGGAATATAGCAGCACTCCCCCGGGACGGACATATCCCGATACGTTATCCAACAGCGCGCACTGAAGGCCGGGCAAGCCTGCCAGCAGTTCCTTGGGACGGTAGCGAATATCCGGCTTTTTCCGGATGACGCCGAAGCCGGAGCAAGGCAGATCGGCAATCACCAGATCAAATACGTTTGCCCAGTCCCTTTTTTGCGCTCCGGCGTCCTGTATGCAGGTCTCAATGCAGGTAAGCCCCAGTCGCGCGGCTCCTTCTTCCACCATACGCAGTTTACGAGGATGAATGTCGCAGGCTGTAATTTTTCCTTGATTCTCCATGTCCAACGCGGCGGCAAATGATTTTCCTCCCGGAGCCGAGCAAGTATCCAGGACATTCCAGCCGGGCTCCGGGCTTGCCGCAAGCACCGAGAGGCGGGCTGCGGCATCCTGCACCCAAAACGCGCCTTCGGAAAAAGCGCCATACCGCTCCAGACGTCCGCCTTCCCGCAGTTCGAGGCAGTCTTTCAGCCAAGAATGGGGACGGATATTGGCTTTTTGTGCTTTCATTTGCTTTTCCGTTTCTGTGGCGGTCGTTCTCAGCGTGTTGATTTGTAATAAGGAAGGAGTCTCCGCGTTGTCGGCGGCAAGGAATTGTTCCGCCCCTTCCGAGCCAAGCATGAGGCAAAGTTCTTTTACAAACCATTCGGGATGACTGTACTTTAATGCAAGATACGCTTCTGGATCTTCCGATGGCAATTCGGGTAATTTGTCCCGGTTCCGGTCCAAGGTGCGCAGGATAGCGTTTACCAAACCGGGCGCTCTGGGATTTCGGCCATATTTTTTGGCCAGATTTACCGATTCGTTGACCGCCGCGCTGGACGGTATTTTATCCAGAAATAGAAGCTGATACGCTCCAATCCGCAGACAATTTCGCACCTGTTCTTCCAGGCGCCGGTATGGGCTTGTGCAAAAGTGCGAAAGATAGAAGTCCAAAAGAGCGCGGTTTTGCAGAACCCCGTAGCAAAGACGGAGTGCCAGGGCGCTCTCTCGAGCATCCATCTCTTCCGATAGGACAGCGTCACTTAAATAAGAACCAGCCCATGCTCCGCCCCGGGCACAGGCATCCAGGGTTATAAGGGCAAGTTCCCGGGCGGTTTTCATCGCAAGAATGCCTTCTTTCCTTTGTAGCGTTCTGTTTGGCTATTGCTGAGAGAGTTCAAGTTTATGGCCTCGCAGGTAATCCGATGCGTTCATTTTCTTGCCACCTTCCGCTTGAAGCCGGGTAATCAGCAGCACTTCTCCATTTCCACAGGCAACAAAAAGGCCATGATCGTCGCCGCGGATAATAGTGCCGGGGCGCTGGCCGGTTCTTTCCAGGGCTGGAACAGCCCTGAGGATTTTAAACCGCCTTCCGCCGAATACTGCGGTGGCGGAAGGCCAGGGCAGAAGGCCGCGCACCTGATTATGAAGCGCCAGAGCGCCGCGGCTGAAATCCATCGGGGAAAGGCTGCGGTCCAGCATGGGAGCATATGTGGCTTTTTCGATGTCTTGCGGGATACGGGCGGCGGATCCGTCCAAAATGGAAGGGATAGTTTCGCTCAGCAGTGAAGCTCCCATGGTCATCAGCCGGTCATGCAGTTCTTCCGACGTTTCGTCCGGACCGATGGGGGTGCTTGCGGTGCTGATCATGTCTCCTGCATCCAGCTCCGGCGCCATGCGCATGATGGTAACACCGGTTTCGGCTTCTCCGTTTAAAATGGCCCATTGAATCGGCGCGGCGCCCCTGTATTTCGGCAGCAGCGAAGCATGAACATTGATACAGCCGCAGGGCGGCAGATTTAAAATTTCTGCCGGCAGGATTTTTCCATAGGCAACCACCACAATCAAATCCGGCTTTAAGGCCGCGATGGTCTGAATTGTTTTGGCATCCAGAAGAATGGAGGGGGTAAAAACCGGAAGGTCATGAGAAACGGCAAATTCTTTAACGGGGCTGCGGGTCAATTTCATCCCCCGGTTTTGGGGCTTATCCGGGCGGGTAAAAACGCCGCAAATCTGATATCCCTCTAACCAGAGATGTTCGAGAGAGGTCTTGGAAAAAATTGGCGTACCCATAAAAAGAAGTTTCATTCCTTGCCGTCCTCCCCCAGAATCTTGTTGACTTCATCCGGAGTATACAGCTGATCGGTATAATTTGTAAAGAGCACGCCGTTTAAATGGTCAATTTCATGGCAAAATGCCCGCGCGGTAATGCCGGTCCCTGTGGCGGTATATAGAACTCCGTTTCGATTATAAGCCTTCACTTGCACCGTCATAGGCCGTTTGACCATACCATACCGGCCGGGAACGCTGAGACAGCCTTCAAACGCGGTCTGTTCCCCTTCCCTGCTGACAATTTCCGGATTAATAAGCTCAAGGATCTTCTGATTTTCATCGGAAACGATGACGATCCTGCGTAAAATTCCCACCTGAGGCGCGGCCAAGCCTACGCCGTCGGCATGTTTCAGCGTTTCACGCATATCATCCAACAAAATATGCAGCCGCCTGTCAAAGTTTGTCACTGGATGAGAGACTTTTTTTAAAACCTCTGCCCCTTCCGTATAAATGCGTCGTAAAGACATTTCATTTCCTCCCTAAACTCTACAGATAAAAGTCAGATTTCCCTTGTTAATTTTATTCTATGCCGTTTACATCAATGAAAAGCGATACGCCTCGATTTTCTTCGTCTTTTTGAAAGCAGGTCAAAATACCAGAAAACAGGCGGCGCATAATTTTCCGGTTTTCACAGAGTATCATGAGACGGTAGCGGTAGCGGTTGTTTAATTTTACCACCGGAGCGGGGGCCGGTCCCAGAATACTGGGCCGAAATTGAAAGCCCTGGCGTTCAAAAGCAATTTCCAACTGTTTTTTGGTCTTGCGGCAGGCGGCGAGCACGGCAGTTTCCCTTTCGCCCGAAAAAGCGAGTGTAAACAGATCTTCAAAAGGCGGACAGTTTCGCAGTTTCCGCAGACGGATTTCCGCGTCATAAAACCGGTCATAATTTTGGGCGGCAGCCAAAGCGATGACTTCGTTTTGAGGCGTATAGGTTTGAATCACCGCCCTTCCTTTCATAGTACCCCTCCCTGCCCTGCCCACCACCTGTGTAAGCAGGGAAAACGTACGTTCCCCGGCGCGAAAATCATCCGCATAAAGGGACAAATCCGCCGAAATTACCCCTA
>JAQVYO010000098.1 GCA_028708585.1 Oscillospiraceae bacterium | reverse complement strand
ATGCCCTGCGGAACGGACAAGGAGGGGCTGCCCATTGGCATGCAGATCATTGGCCGGGCCTTTGGCGAAGCGGATATTTTGCGGGCGGCATATGCCTTTGAAGCCTCTGGCGGCGGAACGGATCCGCAGGAGGACGCGGCGGAAGGGAGGGCCAAGTAATGGATCAGATTTATGAAATGGTGATTGGCCTTGAGGTGCATGTGGAGCTGAAAACCAAAACGAAAATTTTCTGCGGATGTTCCACCTCCTTCGGCGCGGAGCAAAACACCCAATGCTGTCCGGTCTGCATGGGAATGCCGGGGACACTTCCGGTTCTGAACCGGCAGGTGGTGCGCCATGCCGTCAAAGCGGGCCTTGCCACCAATTGCCGGATTACCCGCTATGGAAAGCAGGATCGGAAGAACTATTTTTACCCCGACCTTCCTAAAGCCTATCAGATTTCGCAGTATGACCTCCCCCTGTGCACCGGGGGATACCTGGACATCGAAGGGGAAAACGGCGCCCAGCGTATCGGCATTACCCGCATTCACATTGAGGAGGATGCGGGTAAGCTGGTGCATCAGGAGAACGGCACCTGCATTGATTATAACCGCTGCGGCGTCCCGCTGGTGGAGATCGTGTCTGAGCCGGACATCCGCTCAGCCTCCCAGGCGCTTGCCTTTCTGCAAAAATTGAGGGCCATCTTGCTTTATATCGGCGTGTCCGACTGCAAGATGAACGAAGGCTCGCTCCGGTGTGACGTGAACCTGTCGGCGCACAAGCCGGAAGAACCCTTTGGGATCAGAACGGAAATGAAAAACTTAAATTCGTTTTCTTCTGTGCGAAAAGCCATTGAATATGAATTTAAACGGCAGGTGGAGGTCTTGAGCGCCGGCGGAACCATCGACCAGGAGACCCGCAGGTTTGATGCGGACAGCGGCAAGACCTATACCATGCGCAAAAAGGAAGACGCCCATGATTACCGCTATTTCCCCGATCCCGACCTGATGCCCATTGTGATTCGGGAGGACTTGCTGCGGGAGCTGCAAGGGGAAATCCCGCAGCTTCCGGACGAACGCAAGCGGATTTATATGGAGCGGTACGGCCTTGGCGCGTATGATGCGGAGCAGCTGGTGACGGAAAAGGAAATTGCAGACTACTTTGAAAAGGCCGTGTCCTTTGGCGGGGAACCAAAGCAGATCGCGAATCTGATTTTGTCGGAGGTGTTTCGCTTGCTGCCTCCGGAGGATCCGAAGATTCCCGTGTCACCCGAGCATTTGTCCAAACTTTGCGCTTTGACGGCGTCGGGGGAGATCAATGGCAGCACCGGAAAAAAGGTGCTGCACGAACTGTGGCGGCAGGACCGGGACCCGGAAGAAATCGTAAGGGAACAGGGCCTTCAGCAGATCAGTGACGAGAGCCTGCTCTCCCGGTATGTGGATCAGGTGATGGAGGAAAACCCCAAGCTGGTGGACCAGTACCGGAGCGGAAAGGAAAAAGTGCTGCAGGCGTTAATCGGCCAGATGATGAAAAAGACCCGGGGCCAGGGAAACCCCCGGCGGATTTCCGACCTGCTGCTCAAGTCTCTGCGGAAATAGCCCTCTGCGCGGAAAACGCAGTGCGGTTTTCCGTCTCCGAAAAGTGGGAGAAGGCCTCGTCATCCGCGCCGGAACAGAAGAAGTATGCGCCGCGTTTTTCTGCTTTGCATAAAATCAAAAGGCCTACAGATCCGGAACTTCGGATCTGTAGGCCTTTTGCGGGGGAAAAAGAATTGGAAAAGAAAGTGAGGTGAAATATGAAAACGGTAATTCGGCATCTGAACAGATGGCGGACCGGTTTTCTCAGTAAAATCCAAGCAATAAAAACCTTCCGCTTGATTCAGGGAACGACTTTTTATTTAAAACAATGATAGGATGAGAGAACCGCTTCTCCGAAACGCCTGTGTTTGCCGGATCTCTCAAGCGACACAAGTTGAAAGCGTTATTTTATTAAAAGCATAGCCTATTTATAGCAGATTTTTTTCCGGTTGTCAATACAAAATCAAACCAACCAATAAAACCCGGCAAAACATAGTCTGAAGGATGGGAAAAAAGAAAAAACGGCCCGCCATAAACAAGGCGGGCCGTTGCCAGTTTTCAGCCGGTTGACGGGCGTGTGCGCACGCGCTTTGTGAAAGCGGCGGGCGAAAGGACTGTCAATCGGTTACAAAGGGCAGAAGAGCAATCTGGCGCGCACGCTTGATTGCCTCGGTCAGCTGACGCTGGTGCATTGCACAGGTTCCTGTGGTCCTGCGAGGCAGAATTTTGGAGCGATCGGAAAGATAACGGCGCAGCTTGGCCGCGTCTTTATAATCAATATGCTCCACTTTGTCCACGCAGAAGGAGCAAACCTTCCTGCGCTTTCGGCCGCGAGGGCCTCTTTCACGATCCATCGCCATGGTTTTTCCTCCAATCAAAATGGTAACTCGCCGTCATCGTCGGTGAGGGCGGCAAAGGCGGAATCCGCCGGTGGTGTATAAGGAATGGATGCGGAGCCGCCGCCCGCTTCATTCTGCGCCCTGTAAGTGCCGGCAGAGTCGCCGTCCCGTTTGGAATCTCCAAAATAGACGTTGTCCGCCACCACTTCCGCGCTTCTGCGTTTATTGCCGTCCCGATCGTTCCAATCTCGAATTTGAAGCCGTCCTTCCACCACCGCCATGCGGCCCTTCGTGAAATATTTGGAGACAAATTCGGCGGTGTTCCGCCAGGCAACGATGTCAATAAAATCCGTTTGCTTCTCGCCGCTTTCCCGGCTTTTAAAATCCCGGTCCACCGCCAGCGAAAAGGAGACAACGGACGTGCCGCTTTGCGTGTGCCGCAATTCCGGGTCGCGGGTTAAGCGGCCCATAAGGATAATTCGATTGAGCATTTGAATCCTCCTTATTCGTCTTTGCAGACGATCAGAGAACGCATGACTCCGTCTGTAATTTTGAACACGCGGTCCAGTTCAGCGGGGAAAGCAGGGGCGGACTGGAATGCCATCAAAACATAATATCCTTCCTGCATGTCGTTGATGGGATATGCAAGCCTGCGCTTACCCCATTCGTCGACTTCTTTCAGCGTTCCGTGGCTTTCCGCCAAGGTTTTGAATTTTTCAACCAGCGCCGCGTTTTCTTCTTCTCCCAAATTGGGTTTCAGAATATAAACCACTTCATAATCTGCGCTTACTTTTGCCATAATTACACCTCCTTATGGACATATGGCCCCCGCCGGCCGGCGGGAACAAGGACTGCTCGCAGAATGCAAGCTCTACTATTATACAGGAAAATAGGCCAATGTCAAGGAAATGATCTTTCTTTCAGCCGTTTTTCAGAATAAAAACAGCAGGAGAGAACGCCAAAGTTCTCTCCTGCTGAGAAAGTCCATCCTGCGAAAATTAGTCTACCATTTCGTAAACAGTGGCGTCGCCCATGCCGCCGCCGATGCATAGGGTGGCAAGGCCGTGCTTCTGACCCCTGCGTTTCAGTTCGTGAAGCAGGGTGACAACGATCCGGGCGCCGGAGCAGCCGATTGGATGACCCATGGCAATGGCGCCGCCGTTTACGTTCACGATATCGCGGTTGAAGCCAAGTTCCTTGCCGATGGCGCAGCACTGAGCGGCAAACGCTTCATTGGCTTCGATCAGGTTCATATCCTTCACTTCCAGACTGGCCTTCTTCAGCGCTTTGCGGCAGGCTTCGATGGGGCCGACGCCCATGATGGAAGGATCAACGCCAGCCTGACCCCATCCAACCAGCTTGGCCATGGGTTTGAGGCCGTATTTCTTCACGGCTTCGCCGGAAGCCAGAACCAAAGCGGCGGCGGCGTCATTGATGCCGGAGGCATTGCCGGCGGTGACGGTGCCGGTGCCGTCTTTCTTGAAAGCGGGCTTTAATTTTGCTAAAATTTCCATGGTGGTTTCGGGTCTGCCATGCTCGTCAACCTTAAATTCTTTGGTCTCTTTTTTGCTGACTTTAACGGTAACGGGGACAATTTCATCAGCCATTCTGTTGGTTTCGTTGGCTTTGGCCAGGTTCTTCTGGCTGATATATGCCCACTCATCCTGCATTTCACGGGTCACGCCAAACTGAGCCGCCACGTTCTCGGCGGTGATGCCCATGTGATAATCATAGAATGCGTCCCACAGGCCGTCTTTCACAAAGCCGTCGATGACCTTGCCGTCATTCATGCGCTGGCCCCAGCGGTTGTTGGGAAGGTAATAAGGAGCGGCGGACATGTTTTCGGTGCCGCCTACAACGACGATGTCCAGGTCTCCGGAGCGGATGGCGCGGGAGCCGTCGATGATGGTTTTCATGCCGGAACCGCAGACCATGTTGAGGCTGGTGGCGGTAACTTCCTTGGGAATGCCGGAATGAATCAGAACCTGGCGGGCGACGTTCTGGCCCAGATTGGCGGATATGACATTGCCCATGTAAAGTTCTTCCACCAGAGCGGGATCAACGTTGGCCCTCTTCATCGCTTCTTTAACAACAATGGTGCCCATTTCAACGGCAGAAGTATTCTTTAAAGATCCGCCGAAGGTGCCAAGGGCGGTTCTGCATGCGCTGACAATATAAACTTCTTTCATTTGTGAACCTCCACTTTATTTTTCTTCCTCATTTTCTGCGGTATGGGTTTCCTGCCGCCATGCTAGGAAGAGAGAAGTGCGGCTCGGCTTCCGCGCGATGCCGATTTTGAAAGGATAAAAATCCTCCGCGTTTTCGCAAGCCGCCGTGAAACGGAACCTGCGCGGGAACAAGGGCCGTCTTCTGTTTTTTCGTAATTATTATACATGCAAATATTTCGTACGTCAAGCTTTTTTGGAGGAACAATTCCGGTTCCCGCCTAAATGGGGCGGATGACTGTATTTTTTTGTCTTGATAAGGAGGTTTTGCCGTTTCTTTTTTGCATTTGCTTTTTTTCAAAATGCCGCGCGGCGGTCTTGACGGAAGCGAAGACGTATGTTATAGTGACTGTACTAGATGGAATAATACACTAAACCAGGGGGTGATTGCTTGATTAGCTTGAACTACCGGGATGCCCGCCCCATTTACGAACAGATCAAGGACGAACTTCGGCGCTTGGTGGTCACCGGCGCTTTGCGGGAGGGGGAGAAACTGCCTTCGGTTCGCAGTATGGCGTCCGCGCTGGCCATTAATCCCAATACCATTCAGAAAGCGTATGGGGAGCTGGAGGCGGAAGGGTATCTCACGTCGCTTCCCGGAAAGGGATCCTTTGCATCCGTCCCGGAGACGGACGTAGGGAAAGAGCGGCGGGAACACCTGTTTTTGCGTCTGGGGGAGATCGCGGAAGAACTGCGTTATTTGGGAGAGGACGAACAGGCGGTTGTGTCCCGGATAAAGCAGACGTATACGGCCGCCGGCGGCCGCGGGCTGCGCCGCGGTTTTCGGGAAAAGCGTTCCGGGCCTGAAAAGAAGCAGGATCCCGCCAAATCGAACGAGGACCCTTCGTGACGCCGCGCCGCCCGGGGGGCGGACGGAAGCGTTTCGCGGGAATTTTCCCCAAAGCGGGGGGCTGCTTGAATGCGGAAAGAAAGGAAGGATTT
>JAQVYO010000097.1 GCA_028708585.1 Oscillospiraceae bacterium | reverse complement strand
CCGGGGAGAATGCCCTGATTTATCCAACCGCGCGGGGGACGTTTTCTTTTTACGGAGGCTGGACCCGGAACAGGCGGCAAAGACGGTGGCGGAGCTTTGCGGGAGGCGCCTGCCGCGGAATATGGGCATCCCGCCGGATCAGATTCAGGTGCTGTCGCCTACCAGGCGGTACGCCACCGGAACGGCCCATTTGAACCGCCTGCTGCAAGAAGCGTTAAACCCGCCGGAGACCGGAAAGCGGGAGCGTGCCTTCGGGCCTTATTTGTTCCGGGAGGGAGACCGGGTGATGCAAATTCGCAATAATTATGATATCCTATGGACAAGGGGGGATGGAAGCGAATCGGGAATGGGAATTTTCAATGGGGATATTGGAAAGATCATCTCCATATCGCCCGGCGAAGCAGTGGTGACAGTGGACTTTGAGGGCAGAGTCGCGGACTATGCGGAAGACCAGCTTCCCGAGCTGGAACCGGCCTATGCCATGACCGTGCACAAAGCGCAGGGCAGCGAGTACCGGGCGGTGGTGCTTGTGGCGCTGGAAGGAGCGTCCATGCTGCGGACCCGGAGCGTTTTATACACCGCGATTACACGGGCAAAAGAACTGCTGGTCATTGTGGGAGACGAAAAGGTTGTTTCCCACATGGCGGAAAACAACCTTCAGCGCAGGCGGTACAGCGGCCTGAGATGGAGGCTTGCAAGCGAACAGCCACCAAACGAAACTTTTTAGAAACGGGGAGGAGTATACTGTGGCCAGGAGACTGATATATGGACTGATGGATCTTTTTTTTCCGCCAAAGTGCATTTTTTGCCGCAAACTGCTGCGCGGCAGGGAACGCTTTATCTGCGACACCTGCAAAAAAGACCTTCCGTATACCGACCTAGCTCAGGCGGTTTCGCCGGGAGAATATTTTTCCAAATGCGTTTCCCCGCTGCTGTATACGGGGCATGTGGTGCAGTCTTTCCACCGCTTTAAATTTTCTGCCCAGACTAATTATGCAGGTCCTTACGGCCAGCTGATGGCCGGCTGCGTCCAGCAGCATTTTGACGGCGGATACGATCTCATTACATGGGTCCCCCTCAGCCCCCGCAGGAAGAAAAAACGGGGCTACGACCAGGCCATGCTGCTGGCCATGGCTACGGCACTGGAACTGGGGGATGTGGCGGTGGAGACCCTGCGCAAACGGGGGGAAATCCCCGCTCAGTCCGGCCTTGAAAGACCGGCGGAACGGAAAACCAATGTGATTGGGGCTTTTGAGGTTTCCAGCCCGGATCTGGTTTGCGGGAAACGAATTTTGCTGATCGACGATATCGTCACCACCGGGGCCACGCTATCCGAATGTTCCCGGATGCTGCTGGAGGCCGGCGCCAAGGACGTGATCTGCGTGACCCTGGCAAGAACCATCCATTCGAGGGACCCGGCCAAAAGGGGTTAGAAGAAGCAAAGCTTTTTGCTTGACATTAAAATTGCGGGGCGATATTATAATAGCAGATATGTCCAAATGGGCGGCGGCTTTGAAAATTGCAGGGATTTATTTGGCTATTTGGCATGAAGGAAAAGAAAAAGCGGGATTCTTGCCAAAATTTTTTGCTTTTTTTAAATTGCGGTTTTGACCGGCGGCATTTTTGGCGGATGGGGGGCTTTTCCTGCGGCGTCCCCAATTTCCGGCGCGGATCAAAAGACGGGCCTTGACGATGGGCATTTTGAAAAAATCAGAGCGATATTTAAAAAATATTCGAGGTGCAGGTATGTTCAATTTTGGCAGAGATATCGGAATTGATTTGGGCACGGCTTCAATTTTGGTATATGTAAAGGGCAAAGGAATCGTTCTTCAGGAGCCTTCCGTGGTTGCTCTGGATAAAAACACGGGGAAACTGCTCAAGGTAGGCACGGACGCGCAGAAAATGCTGGGCCGTACGCCGGGGAACATCGTAGCCATCCGCCCTTTGCAGGAAGGGGTTATTTCCGACTACGACATGACCGAGCGCATGCTCAAGGAATTTATCCGCAAAGCGGTGAATTTCCGCTTTGTGAAGCCCCGGGTGGTGATCTGCGTTCCCTCGGGTATCACCGAGGTGGAAGAACGGGCGGTGATTGATGCCGGTGTGCAGGCCGGCGCCCGCAGAGTGTATCTCATCGAGGAGCCGGTGGCGGCTGCGATCGGGTCCGGTATTGACATCACCCAGCCCGACGGGCATATGATTGTGGATATCGGCGGAGGAACCTCCGATATAGCGGTGATTTCCCTTTCCGGCATCGTTGAATCCAGCTCCATTAAAATTGCGGGCGACCAATTTGACGAAGCCATTATCAAGTACATCCGCCGAAAGCACAATGTGCTGATCGGCGAACGCACGGCGGAAGAGCTGAAGATGACCATCGGATGCGTGTTCCCCAGGCCGGAGGAGCAGGTGGTAGAAGTCAAGGGACGATGCCTGATGACCGGTCTTCCCCGGATTTTCCCCGTTAGCTCCAATGAAATGATCGAGGCGCTGGAGGAAGTATCCGAGCGGATTTTGGAAACCATCCACGGTGTTTTGGAACGGACGCCTCCTGAGCTGGTGGCGGATATTTCCACCAACGGCATTGTGATGACGGGCGGCGGCAGCCTCCTTTGGGGCTTTGACAAGCTTGTGGAGTCCCGTACCGGCATTGAGACCCATGTGGCGGACGATGCCATTTCCTGCGTGGCTTACGGAACCGGGAAGTCCCTGGAATGGATCAGCGATATGCAGGACGGCACCATGAACCTGTCCCGGCGCAGAAAGATGAACAGCTAAGTGTAAGCTCCCGTTTTTCGGAATGCTCCAAACGGAGCGTTCCTTAGGGCCGATTGCTTCCAGCCATCCGGGGAGCGTGCGTTTTTTCGGCACGCTCCCTTTTTGCAGGCGGTTGAGAAAGGCAAGCAACCTGTTTCAACAAAAGAATTGCATGCAGGACGCTCGCCGCTCCCTGCATGAGCGGCGTTCCTTCCGGCGCGTCTGCCGCCGGAAAAAACGGACGCAGTTTCAGTTTCGCCGTGCGCGCCGGCAACCCTGCGCGTCTTTTTCAGAATCAGTTTTTTGACACGTTGAAAGGGCTGGAACGCATGTTTGCGTTCCGGCCCTTTTGTTTGCGTTCGGTTGTTTATAAAATGGAGACCAGAAGCTTTGCAACCTCCGCCCTGGAAATAGAAGCGAGGGGGTAAATCTTGTTGTTGTATCCCGAGATGACCTGCAAGGTGGCAAGGGTCCGCATGGAAGGCAGCGCCCAGGCGGGAACGGCGCCCGCATCACTGTAGGTCAGGCCCGTCTGCGCATAGCCCTGTTCCAGCGTCCTCCCGATGATGGTCATGGCTTCCGCCCGGCTGATGTTGCCACTGGGCGAAAAGGTCAGAATTCCGTTGTTGCTGGCGCCTTTTAAAATGCCTATGGAATACATCGCCTTCACCGCGTCTTCCGCCCAGGCGGGGATCTGAGCACGGTCCGCAAAGGGAAGGCTGACGTTTTGGTAATCCTCCGTGGCAATACCCATGAAACGGGAAAGCATTACCGCAAATTCCGATCGGGTCATATTCCGATCCGGTTGGAAAGCAAGTCCAGACGGAGTTTGAATGCCGGCGGCTATGCTTTCATCGTAGAGATACTGGGCGTATTTTTTGGCCCAGCTGCCGCTCACATCCGCGAAGGACGGCTTGATTTCCACAGACGGCTCCACATTGGCGGAATACCGCTGCAGATTTCCGCTTTTATCCCGGGCGATGAGGGTGACCCGGTGGAGTTTCCCATCGGAAACGGGCAGGGAGGCCGTCAGCTTCCCGGTGGAAGCGGTATAGGAAAAGGCAATGGGGCTTCCGTCATAGGTCAGATAGACGCTGTCTTTGCTCACCGTTTTGTCGTAGGTGTCGGAAATGGCAGCGGACAGGGAACGGCCGCTGATGGAACCGGAAATCACCGGCGGCGTGCTGTCTTCCACCGCTTCGTTGGCGGCGAGAAGCTGATCCAGCCGGATGGTTCCTTTTGCCGCGCCGGCATCCTGCTTCACAATCTGAAAACCGGTGATGGAGGAGGTTCCGGCAGGCAGAACCACCGCTGCCCGGCGCCAGCCGGAGAAGTTCAGCGTGCAGAGATAGGAGGCGGTTTCTTTGCCTGCGCTGTCTTTGGAGGCGACCATAAGCGTGTTTCCGGAAGAATCCCCATAGACAAAAAGACTGAAATGGGCGTCGCCGTTGGTGACGGGGAGGAAAGCCCCGATAGAAGCGGTGGAGCCGCTTTCCAAGGAATAATCCGCCCGGAGGCTTTGCCAGCCATATTTGACATAGCTTAGGTCTTGTTCAACGGAAATGTTTGCCGTTTCACTGCTGGAAAAGCTGTCGGCGCCGTTTTCCAGATCGTCGATGGTGGTAATGTGACCCGACACTGTAATGGGAATGGAGGTGGAGCTGCCGCCGGCGGAAACCGTCAGCGTGCCGGCGCCGCCCTGAGACCCGGCGGTAAACCGGCCGTTGGCGTCCACCGTGCCGACACCACCGGAAACCGTCCAGGTAAAGCAGTTGTTTTGGGTTACCAGCGGCAGGCCATGAATGGATGCGGAAGCGGTCAGATCCGCCACGCCCCCGGGCGAAAGGGCTAGGCTTTTCACCTGATTTCCGCCGGAGCCGATGAGCCGAATGCTGTCCGGCGTTTTCACCACCGTTATGGTGGCGCTGCCTTCCGCGCCGCCGGAAGAAACGCGAACGGTGCTGGTTCCGGCAGAGGAGCCGGCCACAAAGATGCCGCCGTCGCTGATGATGCCATCGCCGTTATAGACCGCGTAAGATTTTTTGCCTTCGTACGCCATGGTATAGTAATTGGTATCCAGCGGGGCGGCGTTTATGGGAAGGGCAGCGCCGCAAAGCAGCATGGCGTCATATGGCGTCACATAGAAATGGCCCAGCACTCCGGTGGCTTTGGCTTGAGATACCAAGACGATATGGGTGGAATTTGCCCTGGGGCTCCCGTCGGACGGCTTATTGATCATGGAAAAAGAATCCTCGTCCGGCATGGTGACGCCCAAAGAGGTGGAGCCGCCGCCGTCCAAGCAGATGGCGTCAGTGCAGCCCAGCTCCAGGAGCCGGTTTGCCACCTGCACCATGGTGGCTCCGATGCTGTACCCCGGAGAACGCCCGTCAATGGTGTAAAACACCATGCTTCCGTCCGCCCGGACGCCCACCGCGGTTCTGGGAGAACTGGCGGTATCCAGGCCGGACTGGACCTTGCCGCCGGCCAGCAGGCGGTAGAGTCCGCCGGTGGCAAACTGAGTGTTGTTCCAGCGGGTATCCGCGCTGGAGCAGCTGATGGTAACCGCGTCCCCGGCTTTTAAAGAGCGCAGCAGGTTTAGGTCATAGGCGCTGCCCGCGCTGTTCACCGACAAAACGATTTTCCCCGGGGAAAGCGCCAGGGACCCGGCGGATTCCAGGACCTTGTCCACTGTGGCGGTTATGGATCCGCCGATGCTGAGTTCCGGCGTTCCGCTCCCCGACGGGAGGGACAAAACCACATCCACCCCCGAGCTGGTATTCATGGTGGTGGAGCCGAAGTCGGAGGAGAACATGAAAATGCCGCCTTCGGATTTCCGTACTTTATTGAAACCGGCAAGGT
>JAQVYO010000005.1 GCA_028708585.1 Oscillospiraceae bacterium | reverse complement strand
GATGAACAAGATCAGCATCAAAAAAGACGATACCATCGTCGTTCTGTCCGGCAAGGACAAGGGGAAAAAAGGCAAGGTTCTCTATACCCTGCCCAAATCCGGCAAAGTTGTCGTTGAAAATATCAACATGGTGTCCCGCCATACCAAACCCAGAAAGCAGGGCGATCCCACCGGCATCCTGCGCAAGGAGGCCCCCATCTACGCCTGCAAGGTCATGCGTGTCTGCCCCAAGTGCGGCGCGCCCACCAGAGGCGCCCACAAATGGCTTTCGGACGGGAAAAAGGTCCGCGTCTGCAAAAAGTGCGGCGCGGAGATTTAACGGAGAGGAGCCAGCAAAATGTCAAGACTGAAGACAAAATATGTGGAAGAGGTTGCTCCGGTTCTGATGAAAAAATTCGGGTACAAAAGCCCGATGCAGATTCCCAAAATTGATAAAGTAGTCGTCAACGTGGGCTGCGGCGAGGCGCGGGAAAACGCCAAGGTCTTAGAATCCGTCGTCAACGATCTGGGCCTCATTACCGGCCAGAAAGCTCTTGTGACCCACGCCAAAAAGTCGGTGGCCAACTTTAAGGTTCGGGAAGGCATGGCCGTCGGCGCCAAGGTAACCCTGCGCGCCGAGCGCATGTGGGAATTTTTGGACCGGCTGTTTAACGTGGCCCTTCCCCGCGTCCGGGACTTCCGGGGCATTAACCCCAACGCCTTTGACGGCCGCGGAAATTATGCCCTTGGCATCAAGGAACAGCTCATCTTCCCGGAAATCGAATACGACAAAATCGACAAGATTCGGGGAATGGATATCATCATCTGCACCACAGCCAAAACCGACGAAGAGGCGAAGGAACTGCTGACCATGATCGGCGCCCCCTTCGTCAGAAGCTGAGGGAGGAGAATAAAATGGCAAAAAAATCGATGATTTTAAAGCAGCAAAGGGAGCCAAAATTTTCCAGCAGACGCTACAACCGCTGCAAAATCTGCGGCCGCCCTCACGCCTACCTGCGGGATTACGGCATCTGCCGCATCTGCTTTCGGGAGCTTGCCCATCAGGGACAGATCCCCGGCGTCAAAAAAGCCAGCTGGTAAGCGCCCCGCGCTTCCCGGCTTCCAATAAAGATGGCGAAGGTCGGCCGCCCCGCTCCGGCGGGAAGGGCGCCCCCCTTTCCGCCCCCCGGCGGTCCGATACCTCGCCACCTGCACAGGCGGCGAGCCTGTAACCTTTTTAAGGAGGTCTATTATGCATATTACCGATCCCATTGCGGATATGCTGACGCGCGTCCGAAACGCAAATTCCGTGAAACACGACACGGTAGACGTTCCCGCGTCCAAAATGAAGAAGTCCATTGCAGCCATTTTGCTGGACGAAGGCTATATTAAAAATTATCAGCTGATTGACGATGGAACCCAGGGGATTATCCGCATCACACTGAAGTATAATCAGCCGGGCAAAGAAAAGGTGATCACCGGCCTGCGCCGCGTCTCCAAGCCCGGACTGCGGGTCTATGTGGGCGCAGACGAGCTTCCCCGCGTTTTGCGCGGCCTTGGCATCGCAATCGTATCCACTTCCAAGGGCGTCATGACCGACCGCAGCGCGCGGGAAGCGCATGTGGGCGGCGAAGTCCTTGCGTTTGTATGGTAAGGGGGAATACTGAACATGTCAAGAATTGGAAAAATGCCAATTGTCATTCCCGCGGGCGTTGAGGTGAAGATGGAACCCGGCAACCTGATTTCCGTCAAAGGTCCCAAGGGCGCCCTGCACCAGCAGATGCACCCCGCCATGGCAATTGAGATAGAAAACGGCGCCATCCATGTGAAGCGCCCTAATGATTTAAAAGAAAACCGTTCCCTTCACGGGCTTACCCGCTCTTTGATTCACAACATGGTGGTGGGCGTTACCGAAGGGTATCAAAAAGATCTGGAAATCAACGGCGTCGGCTACCGGGCGGCAAAGCAGGGCAAGCAGCTGGTGCTGAACGTGGGCTATTCCCACCAGGTCCTGGTGGACGAGGTGGAAGGCATTACCATTGAAGTGCCGGCCCCCAATAAAATCATCATCAAAGGCCCGGATAAGCAGCAGGTGGGCCAATTTGCCGCCGAAGTGCGGGAGAAGCGTCCGCCGGAGCCTTATAAGGGCAAAGGCATCAAATATGTGGACGAGGTCATTCATCGCAAGGTCGGCAAGACCGGCGCGAAGAAATAAGGAGGTGTGCCGAAATGATGAAACAAGCCAATACCAATGCGAAGCGTCAAAACCGTCACAAAAGAGTACGGGCGAAAATTTCCGGCATGCCTGACCGGCCCCGTCTCAACGTGTTCCGCAGCGAAACCAATATCTATGCCCAGTTGATCGACGATGTAAACGGCGTCACTTTGGCTTCCGCATCCTCTTTGGAAAAAGAGTTTGAGGGAAAAGGCAGCAACAAGGAAGCCGCCCGTAAAGTGGGCCTGATGATTGCCCAGCGCGCCCGCGCCAAGGGGATCGAAACCATCGTGTTCGACCGGGGCGGATATCTGTATCACGGACGCGTAAAAGAACTTGCCGAAGGCGCCCGCGAGGGCGGACTCGTGTTTTAGTTGGGAGGAGAACAGAAAATGGCGAGATTCGAAAAAGAACCAAGCGAGTTTGTTGAAAAAGTGGTCTCCCTCAACCGGGTCTCCAAGACCGTCAAGGGCGGACGTATTTTCAAGTTCGCAGCTCTGGTGGTGGTCGGCGACGAAAAAGGAAGGGTGGGCTTTGGCCTGGGCAAGGCTTCCGAGGTTCCCGAAGCAATTCGCAAGGGAATTGAAGACGCCAAAAAGAACCTGACCAGCATTACATTGTCCGGAACTACCATTCCCCACGAGGTGTTGGGCGAATTCGGCGCCGGCAAGGTGCTGTTAAAACCCGCGGCGCCCGGTACCGGCGTGATCGCCGGCGGTCCTGTCCGCGCCGTTTTGGAAGCGGCCGGCATCAAGGACATCCGGACAAAATGCCTGCGTTCCAACAATCCGCAGAACGTGGTCACCGCTACGATGGTGGGCCTTAAGTCCTTAAGAGGTCCCGCGGAAGTGGCGCGCATCCGCGGAAAGCGCGTGGAAGAAATCCAAGGTTAGGAGGGCATATCATGGCTAATCTCAGAATCAAGCTGATGAAAAGCTTAAACGGGAGACTGGAAAAGCATATTGCAACCGCCCATTCTCTCGGACTTCGAAAAATCGGCAGCGAGACCTTGCAGCCCGACAACCCGCAGACCAGAGGTAAAATTGCCAAGATCGGGTACCTGTTGCAGGTCACGAAGGAACAGTAAGGAGGTGCAAGATGAAGCTTAACGAACTTTCGCCCGTGGCTGGTTCCGTCCGGGAGGCCAAACGCAAGGGCCGCGGAAGCGGCACCGGAAACGGAAAAACCGCAGGGCGCGGGCATAAAGGACAGAAAGCCCGCAGCGGCGGCGGCGTCCGCATCGGATTTGAAGGCGGCCAGATGCCTCTGGCCCGGCGGCTGCCAAAACGCGGTTTTCACAATATTTTCGCAAAGCCTTATGAGATCATCAATCTTTCGGTTTTAAACCGTTTTGAAGACGGCGCGGTTATTGACGCAAAGGTTCTTCTGGAGAAGGGTATCCTATCCAAATGCCTGTACGGCGTCAAAGTGCTGGGTAACGGCACGCTGAACAAAAAAGTCACGGTGCATGCGTCTGCCTTTTCCGCATCCGCAAAGGAGAAAATTGAAGCGGCAGGCGGAAAGGCTGAGGTGATTTAGTTGATTGAAACCGTCCGTAACGCTTGGAAAATTCCGGAGCTGCGCAGAAAAATTATTTTTACGTTGTTCATTCTGCTGATTTACCGGGTGGGCAACGCGGTTCCGGTGCCTTATGTAAATCTGACGCTGCTGGAGCAATATTTCTCCAGCATGGGCAACACGGCGCTGGGCCTTATGAACGCCATGTCCGGCGGCGCTTTCTCAAGAGCGACCATTTTTGCGCTGTCTATCCAGCCCTATATCAACAGCTCCATCATTATCCAGCTCCTGACCGTGGCCATTCCGGCCCTGGAGCGGCTGCAGAAGGACGGAGGCGAAGAGGGCAAAAAGAAGCTCGCCGCCATCACACGTTACGTTACGGTTGCCATTGCGCTGCTTCAGGGCTTCGGTTACTATTCCCTGATGCGGGTGGGAACCGCCAGCTCCGGCACCATGCTGACCGACTCTTCTTTCTGGGCCGGCGCCGTCATTGTGCTGTCCTTTACCGCAGGCTCCACGTTCGTCATGTGGCTGGGCGAGCAAATCACGGAGTTTGGCATCGGCAACGGCATTTCGATCATTTTGTTTGCCAGCATCGTCGCCCGGGGGCCATCCATGCTCTATTCGCTGTTTATCGGCCTTCGGAACCATTACAGCGGCATTGCGCTCCAGAAGGGCGCTGTCAATTTCAGCGGCCTGGGCGTAGCGGGCATCCTTGTGGGCCTCATTGCCATTGTGATTTTCATTGTCTTTATTTCCTTGGCGGAACGGAGAATCCCCATTCAGTACGCGAAGCGCGTTGTGGGCCGGAAAATGTACGGGGGACAAAGCAGCCACCTGCCCATCAAGCTGAGTATGACCGGCGTTATGCCCATCATCTTCGCGCAGGCCATCGCAACGCTGCCCGCCACGGTGGCGGCATTCCTGCCGTCGCCCAAAACCGGCAGCTTCTGGTCTGGATTTTTGTCCGCCATCGGCACCACTTCCCCCATTTATATTATCGTTTATTTTCTACTCATTTTAGGGTTCAGCTACTTTTATGCCTCCATCCAGTTCAATCCCATTGAGATTTCCAACAACCTCAAAAAGAACGGAGGCTTTATCCCCGGTTTCCGGCCCGGTAAGCCGACTGCTGATTTTATTCGCCATGTTTTGGGTAAAATTACTTTATTCGGCGCAATTTACCTGGCTGTGATCGCCATCGTGCCCATTATCACCGGCGCCGCCATCAACGTCTCTTCTCTTGCAATCGGCGGCACCTCCGTCATCATCGTCGTAGGCGTGGCGCTGGAAACCGTGAAGGCCCTGGAGGCACAAATGCTGATGCGCCATTACAAGGGTTTCCTTGAATAGGAGGTCAGTCCATACATGAAACTGATTCTACTGGGCGCCCCCGGCGCGGGCAAAGGCACGCAGGCGGAAATCATCAGCCGCATCTGCGCCATTCCCGCCATTTCCACCGGCAACATCCTGCGGGCCGCCATGAAAAACGGCGCCCCTGTGGGGCTAAAAGCCAAAGAATATGTGGAAAGCGGCCGGCTGGTTCCGGATGACGTCATTATTGGCATCATTCGGGAACGGCTGGACGAGGACGACTGCAAAAACGGATATATTTTAGACGGGGTGCCCCGCACCATCGCCCAGGCGGAAGCGCTGGAGATGGCGGGCATCCGCTTTGACACCGTTCTTTCCATTGAAATTTCCGACGGGGAGATCGAAGCCCGGATGACCGGGCGGAGAGTCTGCCCCCAATGCGGCGCCACCTATCACCTGGCCAGCAGCCCGTCCAAGCAGGACGGCGTCTGCGACAAATGCGGCGCCAAGCTGATCCAACGCAAAGACGATATGCCGGAGACGGTGAAATCCCGCCTTCAGGTTTATCATACGGAAACCGAGCCGCTGAAAGGGTTCTATGAAGCCCGGGGACTGCTCAAGATGGTGGCCAACCAGCCGACCATCGCGGAGACGACCCGGGTGGTTCTGGAAGCTCTGGGGATTGCGCAATGATCCAAATCAAATCCCAACGAGAAATTTCGCTGATGCGCCGGGCGGGGGAAATTGCCGCGGCAGCCCGCCGTCTGGCGGGAAATATGGTAGCCCCCGGCGTGACAACCCGCGAAATTGACAAAGCGGTCTTCGACTTTATCCGCGCGCACGGCGCGAAACCGTCCTTCTTAAAGTACAACGGTTATCCCGCCAGCATCTGCATTTCAGTCAACAACGAGGTCATCCACGGCATTCCCGGAAAACGGGTGCTGCGGGAGGGCGATATCGTGAGTCTGGACGTGGGCGCCGCTTTGGACGGCTACCACGGGGACTGCGCCGCCACCATCCCTTGCGGGAAGGTCAGCGGCGAGGCCATGCATCTCATTGAAGTCACCAGACAAAGTTTTTACGAGGGCATTAAATTTGCCCGGCCCGGCAACAGAATTTCGGATATTTCCCACGCCGTCCAAACCTATGCGGAACAAAACGGCTGCTCTGTTGTGCGGGACTATGTGGGCCACGGCGTTGGATCCAAGCTTCACGAAGCGCCCGAGGTGCCCAATTTCGGCCCTCCCGGAAGGGGTGCGCGGCTGTTTCCCGGCATGACCTTCGCCGTGGAGCCAATGCTGAACGCCGGGGACTACAAAATCCGCCGGCTCAGCGACGGCTGGACGGTCGTCACTCTGGATGGCTCTCTTTCCGCGCATTTTGAAAACACCATCCTCATTACCAGCGGCAAGCCGGAGATTTTGACGGTCTGCCCCGAAGATACGGAGTGATGGCATGGAGATACGGACCTCTCATGTTGTCCTGTCCACCGCGGGCCATGACAAGGGGCAGCTGTTCCTTGTGGTGGGGGAAGCAGAACGCTTTCTTCTTTTGGCGGACGGGAAAACGCGAACTTTTGGCAAGCCAAAGCGCAAAAATCGCCGGCATGTGCGATTTGCGGCGGCAAGCTCACATCCCGCCGCGGCTTTTTTGCAGGGCGGCGGGCAAGTGGAAAACAGTGAAATCAGAAAAGCGCTTGCCGCGGCGCGCGGCGCGGCGCGGGCGAATCTAGGGGAGGCGAGCACGCTTGGCTAAAGACGACGTAATCGAATTGGAAGGCATCGTAACCGAGGCACTTCCCAACACCACGTTTCGCGTGGACATCGGCAAAGGGCACACGATTCTTGCCCACATATCCGGCAAGCTCCGGATGAATTTCATCAGAATTCTGCCGGGCGACAAAGTAACGATTCAGATGTCCCCCTATGACCTGACCCGCGGCAGGATTACCTGGAGAAGCAAGTAGCCATTTGGAAAACGGGGGCCGGCGGGGCGCATACGCGCCGGCCGTCCAGGGCCGCCCGTTTCCAAATTCCCAAGCAGGAGGTTATAAAGTTGAAAGTAAGACCATCTGTAAAGCCTATGTGCGAAAAATGCAAAGTCATTAAACGCAAGGGCAAAGTTATGATTATCTGCGAAAACCCGAAGCATAAGCAGAGACAAGGATAATGGAGGTGCTTTAGTAAATGGCACGTATCGCCGGTATAGACCTGCCGAAGGAAAAGCGGATTGAAATCGGTTTGACCTACATTTTTGGCATCGGCAGAAGGAGCGCCAACGAAATTCTGGCGCAGACGGGCATTAATCCGGATACAAGAGTCAAAGACTTAACCGACGCGGACGAAGCGAAGCTTCGCGAGTGCATTGACAAAAATTTCGCGGTGGAAGGCGACCTGCGCCGCAATGTTGCCATGGACATCAAGCGGCTCACCGAAATTGGCTGCTACCGGGGCTTTCGCCACAGAAAAGGCCTTCCGGTGCGCGGTCAGCGCAGCAAGACAAACGCCAGAACCCGCAAAGGCCCCAAACGGACCATTGCCAATAAGAAAAAGTAAGGGAGGGATATTCATTGGCAGCTCCAAAGGGAAAAAGAGTCATTCGTAAGCGCCGCGAGCGCAAAAATATCGAGAAGGGCGCCGTGCATATCCGCTCTTCCTTCAACAACACGATGGTAACCATTACCGATACCCACGGGAACGCGCTGTCCTGGGCGTCTTCCGGCGGCCTTGGCTTCCGCGGATCCCGCAAATCTACTCCGTTTGCCGCCCAGTCGGCCGCGGAGACCGCCGCCAAGGCGGCCATGGAACACGGCCTTAAAACGGTGGAGGTCTTTGTCAAAGGCCCCGGCGCCGGACGGGAAGCGGCTATCCGCGCCCTTCAGGCCGTCGGCCTGGAGGTCACGCTGATTAAAGACGTTACGCCCATCCCCCACAACGGGTGCCGTCCTCCCAAGAGAAGACGCGTTTAACCAATTTTTTGGAGGTGTAATACACAATGGCAAGATATACGGGAGCGGTTTGCCGCCTCTGCCGCAGAGAAGGCCAGAAGCTCTTTCTGAAGGGCGATCGATGCTATACCGGCAAATGCGCAGTGGACCGCCGTCCGACCCCGCCGGGAGAGCACGGCAACGCCCGGTCCAGAAAGGCGTCCGAATATGGCCTGCAGCTGCGGGAAAAGCAGAAAGCCCGCCGCTACTACGGCGTTTTGGAGCGCCAGTTTGCAAATTATTTTGAAATGGCCACCAAGCAAAAAGGTATGACCGGTGAAAATCTTTTGTCCATCCTGGAAACCCGCTTGGACAACGTTATATACCGCCTGGGCTTTGCCATGTCCCGGGCGGAAGCCCGCCAGCTGGTGCGCCACACCCACTTTGCGGTGGACGGCAAGAAGGTAAACATCCCTTCTTACCTGGTAAAGCCCGGCCAGACTATTTCCGTTGTGGAAAAAAGCCGGAGCATGGAAAAGCTCAAATCATCTTTGGAAGCCAACGGCTCCAGGGTCCCGCCCAAATGGCTGGATTTCGACCGGAACAATCTGGAGGCCAAAGTGCTGTCCCTCCCCACCCGGGAGGATATCGACCTTCCCATCGAGGAGCATTTAATTGTCGAGCTGTATTCTAAATAATAAAACACCCTCAACGATTGGTAGGCTGTCAAACCGTGCGGCAGGCCCATGTTTATGCCGCGTTGAAAAGGAGGGTATAGCGATATGGTAGAAATTGAAAAGCCGCGGATCGAATGCGTGGAAACGCCGGGCGACGACACATATGGAAAATATGTGGTGGAGCCTTTGGAGCGCGGTTACGGCACAACATTAGGCAACTCTCTCCGGCGGATTTTGTTGTCTTCCCTTCCGGGCACCGCTGTCACCACCATAAAAATCAACGGCGTACAGCATGAATTTACCACCATCCCCGGCGTGAAAGAAGACGTTACGGAGATTGTGCTGAACGTGAAAGGGATTATTGCGAGACTGCACAGTCAGGGTACGAAGACCGTTTATATTGAGGCTTCCGGCGAGCGGGAAGTCACCTCAGGCGATATCAAGGCCGACAGCGACGTTGAAATTTTAAACCCCAAGCACCACATCGCAACACTTGGCCCCGACGCCGTCCTTGAGATGGAGCTCACCTTCAGCCACGGGCGCGGATATGTGCCTGCCGAGCGCAATAAGCCCGCGGCCAACATCATCGGCGTCATCCCCGTGGATTCGATTTACACCCCGGTTTATAAAGTCAATTATACGGTTGAGAATACCCGCGTAGGCAATATGACCGACTTCGACAAGCTGACGCTGGAAGTCTGGACCAACGGCACAATCACCGCCCGAGACGCAGTTTCACTGGGTGCCAAAATTCTCTGTGACCATTTCGCTCTGTTTACCGATTTGTCAGAGAACGTGGGAAATAAATCCACCGTGGTAGAAAAAGCGGAGACACAGCGGGACAAAGTGCTGGAAATGACCATTGAAGAATTGGATCTCTCCGTTCGCTCCTTCAACTGCCTCAAGCGCGCCAACATCAACACCGTGGAAGACCTCATCAGCAAAACAGAGGACGAGATGATGAAGGTGCGGAACTTAGGGCGCAAATCTTTGGAAGAAGTCATCAACAAGCTTGCCATGATGGGCCTTTCCCTGGCAAGCGAGGATAATTAGAGCGGAGAACAAGGAGGACAAAGAAATGCCTGGAACACGGAAGCTCGGCAAGCCCACCGACCAGCGGATGGCGATGCTCCGGGCCATGGTCACCTATCTGTTGGAGAACGGCAGAATTTCGACCACGGTCACAAGAGCAAAAGAGGTGGCCCCCCTGACCGAGAAAATGATTACCCTTGGCAAGCATCAGACGCTGGCGGACTACCGCAAAGCTCTTGCGTTTTTGACCAAGGAAGACGTAGCCAAAAAACTGTTTGATGAAATCGCCCCCAAATATTCCCTGCGCAGCGGCGGATATACCCGCATCGTCCGCGTGGGTCCCCGCCGGGGTGACGGCGCTGAAATGGCGATTCTCGAACTGGTATAAAACCGTCTGGCAAGACAAATGTGCCCCCGGCCATCTCCGGGGGCGGCGGAAAAAGCCCCCCGCATGAGCGCCCGTTTTGAGAAGCTCATGCGGGGGGCTTTTTTGTTTCAAGCTTTCCGGCGCACTTTCCTGGGAAAAAAGATTTACAGACCATGGCGCGGGCTGGTAAAATAAAAGAAAATAATTCCCTGGAAAAAGGATTTGAAGTTATGCAGAAAATGCAGGCAAGCGAAGGCCAGAAGCAATTTTTTTCCCACCCTACGATCCGGAAGTGGTGGGGATATACGGATTTTTCAACGCCGGTTACCAACCCCGGCAGCGTCTATCATTACACCTCCGCCAACGCCATCATCAATGTTTTGACCAAGCACAAACTGCGGCTCACAAAGTCGGATTTTATGAACGACGTCAGCGAAATCGAATATGCCTGCAGCTTGTTCCTCCAGCGGCTGGACCAGTCTCCGGTGAAGGATAAGGAGGCGATTCGCGCTTCGTTTCTGGCCCAAAAGCCCAAGCTCTTTGAAAATGTGTTTGTCCTCGCCCTGTCCAATGACCCGGATTCCCTTTCCATGTGGGCATATTACGGCAAAAATGACGGATATAATGTGGAAATCGACGGCCAGTTTATGGTGGACCTTTCCAAACTGCAAAAAGAAAAAATTCAGATCATTGGCAGCGATATTTTAGACGACGAGGAAGACGAACCCTGTCCCTGCAATGTGGCGAGGGGCAACCACAACTATTCCTTTGACCTGGAAATCAAAAGCCACTGCATCAACTACAGCCGGGTGGAACAGACGGAAATCTTTGATCTGATCCTTGCCGAATTGTCCCGGGAGACCGGGGATACCCGCGCCGCCATGGAGCTGTATCTCAAGCTGGTGATCAACATTATCCCCTTTTTCAAGCACCCCAAATTCAGTAGCGAAAAGGAATACCGGCTTCTAATCCGGCTGACCGACATCAGCCCGGATTCCACGGATATCATCAAATATCGCAATTACCACGGCATTTTGGTGCCTTACATTGAGCTTTTCCTCCAAAACACCAGCTACTTTAAGAGCATCTGCCTCAGCCCCATGAATTCATCCGACGTGGCAAAAAACGCGCTTTCTTATTTTGCCAACAACCACAATCCCAAGCTTTCCATCCGCACGTCCGACGTCCCCATCCGCCAGGGGTGGTAAGGGGACGGCTCCGCATGCAAAGAAAGCCGCCGGAGCGAATCTGAGCGCCATCTTTGGCAAACACTTTTTCCGCCGCCCATTTTTGTCAGCATCTGTAGTATACCGGCCCCCTCCCCGCCCTGTCAAGGCGCGTCCTCTTCTTCCGATTCTCCAGGAACTTACAGATTTGTTCTTGGATTTTTCTCCGTTTTCCCGCAGGCTCCAAGGGTTTTCCCCTTTTTTCGTCTAAAAAAAAAGAAAAAAAATTTTTCCCTCCCTTGTGAAATCCTGGATATTTGTTTATAATAAAGTCGGTGCGTAAAGACTCGCGCCTTGGGCGGCTTTCTTTTGCGGTTTTATCCGCGAAAGGGCAGGCGGTCCGGCTCTTTCACGGCCGGCCCGAAGCGGCGCCGCATGCGTTTCCGGGAGGCCTTTTCCCCCATGGCCGCGCCTCTCGTTTTTTGCCGTCCATCGGAAGGAGAGAGGCTTATGGCCGCAAAAAAGAAACAAAAAGGGAAAAACGCCCGGGCAAAGGCCAGAAGGAAGATCATCCGGCGGACGTACGGCTTGCTGACGGTGGTCTCCGCCTTTATCGTGGCCGGCTTTTCCTTTTATAAACTGGCGGTTCAACCGCCCAAGATGGCCCAAGCGGCGGCGTCCCCCGCCCCTTTCGCCGCGGAGCCTGGCACCGGATTCGCCCAAAGCAGAGAGAGGAAAAAGGATTTTTATACCTTTTTGCTGTTCGGGATGGATGACGGCAACGGCAACACCGACACCGTCATGGTAGGCGCTTACGACGTGCAAGGCCAGGCTTTGAACCTGGTCAGCATCCCCAGGGACACGCTGATTGAAACCGACCGCAGCAACAAGCGCATCAACGCGGTGTATGCCAGTGAAGGGGCCAGGGGCCTGCAAAACGAGATCTCCCAGCTTTTGGGCATTCCCATTGACTTTTACATTCAGGTAAACCTCAAAGCCTTTGAAAAAATTGTGGACACGGTGGGCGGCGTCGATTTCGACGTTCCCGTGGACATGAATTATGAAGACCCCACCCAAAACCTGTATATCCATCTGAAAGCGGGCATGCAGCATTTAGACGGGGAAAAGGCGGAGCAGCTGGTCCGCTGCCGCAACGCCTACCTGCTTCAGGACATCGGCCGGGTATCCACTCAGCAGCAGTTTTTAAAGGCGCTGGCCGGGCAGACTCTCCAGGCGGGAAACATCACGAAAGTACGCAATCTTGCCGGAATTTTGCAGGAATATGTCAAAACCGACTTGAATCTGCAAAACATCGTCTGGTTTGGCGAACATCTTTTGAGCCTGAAACCCCAGCGCATCCTGTGCCAGACCATTCCCTATGCCGATACCACCGCTTCTTACCGGGGCAGCCATTATGTCACATTGGATATCGACAAGGTTTTAACCATGGTAAACTCCGGGTTCAACCCCTTTACCGCCCCCCTGGAGCGGCCGGATTTGCAGATTATGAGCATTCAAGACGGAGAAACGGTTTTCAGCTGACGATTTTTGCGGGTAAGCCCCAAATCCGGCATTCCCGAAGGCCCCGGCGTCCTCCCCCGCCCCGGGGGCGGATTTCCGGGAAATTTTTGCGCATACTACCGGCTATGGAAACAAGATGAAACAAGGAGGATCCTATGGGAGACGAACGAAGCCTCAGAACAAGAGAAGAAATTCCCGCTCAGGACAAATGGGCCGTAGAAGATTTGTTTGCCACGGACGGCCAATGGGAAGCGGAATTTTCCGCGCTGGAAGCGGCGATCCCCATCCTTCCCGCAACGTATCAAGGAAAGCTGGGCGCCTCCTCCGGGACGCTGTGCGCCTGCCTCCGGGAGGCCTACGGCCTGCAGCTCCGGCTGGACCGGCTTTTTGTCTATGCCAATGAAAAACTTCATGAAAACACCGCGAACCCCGCCTATCAGGGCCTTTCCAGCCGGGCCCAGCGGCTGGCGGTTTCCCTGGGGGGCGCGCTTTCCTTTGTGGAGCCGGAGATCCTCTCCATCCCGGAAGAAACCCTCGCCGGATTTTTGACCGGGGACCGGTCGCTTTCCCTCTACCGCCGGTCCATTGGGGAAATCCGCCGCAACCGGACGCATATTTTATCCGCGCCTTTGGAGCAGCTGCTTTCCGCTTCCGGAGAGCTTTCCGGTAGCCCGGAAGACATTTTCAGTGCCTTTACCAACGCCGATCTGAAATTCCCCTCCATCAAAAATCACGAGGGGAACCTGGTGGAGCTGACCGAAGCCCGGTATGTCCCCTTTTTGAAGGACCGGGACCGAAGAGTGCGGAAAGACGCCTTCGACGCGCTGTTTACCACCTATGACGCATACCGGAACACATTGGCGGCCACTTATTCCGCCAATGTGAAAAAAGATATTTTCTATGCCAAGGCCCGAAAGTTTTCTTCCACCCGGGAAGCCTCTCTGTTTTACGGCCGCATTCCCCTGTCGGTTTACGACAACCTTGTTCAAACGGTCCGGCGGCGCCTGCCTCTGATGCACCGCTATCTTGCCCTGCGGAAACGGGTCCTGCAGCTTCCCGATCTGCACATGTACGATCTTTATGCGCCCCTTGTGGGGGATGCGGACCAGACGGTTTCTTTCTCTCAGGCAAAGGGCCTGGTTTTGGAGGGCCTCAAACCCCTGGGGGAAGAATATGGGTCCATTTTGCAGGAAGCTTTCCAAAACCGCTGGATCGACGTCTATGAAAACCGGGGCAAGCGGGGCGGCGCCTATTCCTGGGGCGCCTACGGCGTGCACCCCTATGTGCTGCTGAACCACAAAGACGATTTAAACGGCGCGTTCACTTTGGCTCATGAAATGGGCCACGCCCTGCACACCTACTATTCCGCCAAGCACCAGCCCTACCCCTACGCGGGGTACACGCTGTTTGTGGCGGAGGTGGCTTCCACCTGCAACGAATCCCTTTTGATGCAGCACATGCTTCAAAACGCCAAAGACAAAACGGAGCGTCTGTTCCTTTTAAATCACTTTCTGGAGGAATTCCGGGGAACGGTATTCCGTCAGACCATGTTTGCCGAATTTGAGCAGAAGGCCCACGCCCTGGCGGAATCCGGCGGCGCGCTTACCCCGGACGTGCTCTCCGGCCTATACCGGGAACTCAACCAGACCTATTTCGGCGACGGAGTGATCATCGACCCGGGCATCGACATCGAATGGGCCCGCATTCCTCATTTTTATTCTTCTTTTTATGTCTATCAGTATGCCACCGGCTTTTCCGCGGCCATCGCCCTGTCCCGCCGCATCTTAACGGAAGGGCCAAAGGCCGCCCGGGACTACCTGTCTTTCCTGAAAGGCGGCTCTTCCCTGGACCCCATTGATCTTCTGAAAATCGCGGGGGTGGACATGGAAAGCCCCCGACCGGTGGAGCAGGCACTTTCCCTGTTTGAGGAACTTCTGGGGCAGATGGAGCAGATAGAACAGCTATAAGCCCCGGGAAACGCCGGTAATACGGAAAAACAAGCCGTTTTTTCCCGAAAAATCGTTCCCGGCCGCCAACAGAACAGGCGGCCGGGAACGATTTTGGTTTGCAGAAGTTTTTAAGAGGAGGGAAAATCAGAAGTGCTTTGCCGGATCTTCTGAAACTAACTGGCCTCGCCGCTGCCGGGCAGCTGAAAGCCGAAGCTTCCGTCCTCTCCGTTGCCGAACGAATAGCCATAGCTCCCGGATCCGGACTGGCCGCTTTTGGCGCTGCCGGAATTGCTGGCACTGGAAGTCAGCTTCTCCTCGTCAAAGGTAATATTTAAGGTCTTGGCCTCGCCGGAACGGTAAATAGTGATCGTTGCGGTCTGGCCCGCTTTATAGGACTTTTTGGCGGAGGCCAGGTCCTCCGTTGAGTTGACGGCGGTCTTTCCAATGGCGGTAATGATATCGCCCTGCTTCAGCCCCGCTTTTTCCGCGCAGCTTCCCGCGCCCACCGAGACCACATAGGCGCCCTGCTTCATATTATACTGCTGGGCCATGGCGCTGGAAATGGTGGTTACCGTAATGCCCATGCTGGCTTTTCCGGTCACATATCCCGTTTTGATGATTTCGCTGACCAGGCTGGTTACGTCGTTGATGGGGATGGCGAATCCAAGCCCTTCAATCTGGCTGGAAGCATATTTGGCGGAGACAATGCCGACGACCTCGCCGTATTTGTTGAACAGGGGGCCGCCGGAGTTGCCTTCGTTGATGGCGCAGTCGGTCTGCATCATATTATAGGATAAGCCGTTGATGGTCACCGAACGGTTCAGCGCGCTGACAATGCCGGTGGTGCAGGTAAACGTCAAGTCGCCCAGAGGGTTGCCGATAGCCATGACCGCGTCCGCCACATGCATCTTATCCGAATCGCCAATGACCACAGGGTTTAAACTGGATGCGGAAACCTTCAACACCGCAACGTCGCTGTCGTCGTCATAACCCACCAGCCTGCCGCTGTATTTGGCGCCGCTGCCCAGCGTTACCTGAATGGTCTTGGCGTTTTCCACCACATGGTAGTTGGTTAGAATGTACCCGTCCGCGCTGATGATAAACCCGGAGCCTGCCGCCGCCCCTTCTACCGGCTGGCCAAATGCGTTGGCGGAGGTAATTTCCGTGATAATGCCCACAGTGGAATTGACATATTTGGCGTAGACTTCCGGAAAGGTCATCTCCGTCCCCGTCGAGACGGTGGAGGTATTCAGCTTGACGGCTTCCCGCTGGCCCATCTGAAGGGTGGTTTTGCCGCCTCCGCCGCTTTCACCGCCCCACAAGCAGAAGATGCCGGAGCTTAAAAGGCCGCCCACGACGGCGCAGGCCAAACAGACCGCAATCCATTTGATCCGGCTTTTGCTCCCCTTCCGTCTCCCGCCGCCCTTGCCCGGGGAAGGCTCCACAGGAAGCACCCAATAATTATCCTCGCCGATTGGAATATAGGGATGGCTGTTTTGCCTTTCGTTATCCTTTTCCGGATTATAATCATTTATCATGACCGCGCTCTCCTTCCACATATCCTTGGAATGCTTTGTTCTTTTACGAATATCATATTCTAAATTTGTGGCCAAATCATGAAGAGATTCAGAACCTTTTTTGAATATTGCCCCGTTCTTCCTCCTCCCATACCTTCCAAACCTCCGGACAGTAGCCCACCGTGGCTTTTTTTCCGTTTCGAACCACGGGGGTTTTGAGGAGGCTGGGGTTTTCCAGAAGCTTTTCCCGCTTGTCCTCCTCATAGGCCAGATAGAGAAGTTCCGGCGCGTCCTTCGCCTTCCGGTTGACCAGAGGCTCTAATCCCCCCACGGCGCGAAGAACCGCATCCAGTTCCCCGCGGCTCATGCCCTTTTGGGCAAGATCGATCATCTGCACCGGGATTCCCCGCTCTTTAAAGTACCGCTGGGCCTTTTTGGTATCGAAGCATTTTTTTGTTCCAAATATCTGAATGTTCAAAGAAACGTCCTCCTGGATTTCTTTTTTTGCGAGAGAAAACGGGGCAAGCCCCTTTGTTTATCCTATCCCGAAGCCACCCGTCCGGTCAAGGCCGCGAGGCTAAGCTCCCCCTCCCCATCCACGAAAACTTTGTAAAAATTTTGTTGACAGCCCTCGACGAAAACAGGTATGATAAAAGGAAAGGCCAAAGAGAGACGCCTGTTTCCGGCAAGGCGGCGGAGCGCTTTTCACCCCTTTTTCCTTTTTCCGCGCCCAATCTGCCGGAACATTTGCCAACTGAATCACATATAATGGGAGGCGGCCATGAATACCATAAAATGTCCGGTCTGCGGAGAAGAATATTCGACAACTTATAAACGCTGTCCCTTCTGCGAGGAAAGGGACTACGCGGAAAAACACAAAAACGGAAAAAAGATGGGGCGCGGACCCAACCGCAAGCGCAGCCCTTTGGGGACCATTGCGTCCTTTTTGATTTCTTTCGCCATCATTGTGGCGGCGGTTTTAATTGTGGCGTCCATCGGACGCCGCCTGTTCAGCGAAAAAAACCCGGCGGAAACCGCGCCCGCTGTATCCGGCGCCAGCAGTCCTCCCCAGTCCTCCGGCACGGGGGCCCAGGCAAACGTCACCGGAATCACGCTGAACAAAACGGACATCACCCTCTTTTCCGCGGGCGAAACCTATCAGCTGACTGCGGATGTGGCCCCCCACAGCGCGGGTGCCTCGGTCACATGGACCAGTGAAAACCCGGCCGTGGCCACGGTAAGCAGCACCGGCCTTGTCACCGCCGTGTCCGGCGGCGACATCAATGTGACGGCCCAGGCGGGCCAGAAAACCGAATTCTGCGTCGTCCGCGTCAAGGCTCCCGCGGCCGCCGGCAGCACGGCCGCCGGGCAGACGCCAGCCCTCAACCGAACGGATATTACCCTGGATACAAGGGAATCCTTCCGGCTGTCCGTTTCCGGCGGCTCCGGCGGCGTCTCATGGAGCGTCAACAACCCTTCGGTGGCAACTGTGACCAGCAGCGGCCTTGTCACCGGGCTGTCTCCCGGCCGCACCGCCATCAACGCTTCGGTGGACGGCAGGACGCTCACCTGCACTGTCCGGGTCAGCTGACCCAACAAAGGAAGGGGACCTTATGGAACAAGAGCGTAAAACCATCGGCGTGCTCACCAGCGGCGGAGACGCGCCCGGTATGAACGCCGTTGTGCGCGCCGTCGCCCGAAGCGCTTTATCCAAAGAAATGCGGGTGGTTGGCATCCGCCACGGGTTCAGCGGCCTTCTGGCCAGAGACGCCATGGAACTGGATTTACGCAGCGTCAGTGAAATTCTACACCGGGGCGGCACCATTTTATATACCTCCCGCTGCCCCGCGTTTTACAAAGAGGAGGGCGTTCGGGACGGGGCCAGGGCCTGCCGGGAACTGGGGCTCTGCGGCCTTGTGGTCATCGGAGGCGACGGCTCCCTCCGGGGGGCGAAGGCGCTGTTCGCCCAGGGGGTTCCCTGTATCGGCATTCCCGGCACCATTGACAACGACATCGCCTGCAGCGAATATACCGTCGGGTTCGACACGGCGGTAAACACGGTGATCGAGCTGGTGGATAAGCTGCGGGATACCTCCCAATCTCACGACCGGTGCTCTTTGGTGGAGGTTATGGGGCGGAACAGCGGCGACATCGCGCTGTACGCGGGCATCGCCTGCGGCGCGGTGGCTATTTTGATCCCGGAAATCGAATGCTCGGTAGACGCGGTAGTGGCCAAGATGCAGCGGACCCTGAAGATGGGAAAGCGGCATTTTATCATCATCCTTGCGGAGGGCGTGGCCAACCGCAACGGCCTTGGCTCCGCCTCGGAAATCGCCGTTCAGATCGAAGCGCGCACCGGCGTTGAAACCCGGACCGCCGTTTTGGGCTATGTCCAGCGGGGCGGCGTCCCCACCGCCCGGGAGCGGATTCTGGCCAGCGTCATGGGCGTCCACGCTGTGGAGCTTTTGGAACGGGGCATCGGCGGCCGGATCGTTGCCAGCGTGGGAAACCAGATTGTGGATTATGACATTGCGGAGGCTCTGGGCCGGAAAAGGGAATTCAACCGGCATTTGTATGATCTTGCCGACATGATTAGTATCTGAATTGTGCGCGGCGGAAACGCCGCGCGGCTTTTTGCAAAATTAGGGTTTTTTAACAAGCTGGGGGGCGAAAGCCCCCTTTTTTTATCATCCGGAACGCCGGGCGCCGCGCCTTTTCCGTTCGGTTGACAAACAGGCGGAAGCCCGATAAAATAACCTTAGACAGCACTGCTCAACAGGAAAAAGAAAACCCGCGCCGCCCGACGAATTGTGCAGGATAATTTTCTGTTGACTGCAAAATCGTCTATTCAGCGGCCTGTTTTAAGGTCCATTCCCTAAAAATGGGCCTGCCGCTCAAGGAATTGGGAAATCCAATTTTTTCAGGCTGCCGAAAAAGCTGCTTACCTTTCCCAGCGGAAGGATAGCATGCAGGACGCGCAGCATTTCCCTTCAGGATCGGCGTCCCCTCCGGCACATCTGCCGCCAAAATACACATTGGATTTTATTTCTGTACGCGGAAAATCTGCGCGGCTTTTTTAACAGAACCAAGGTTTTTTGGACAAGCGATTTGCCTTATCCTGTGTATAAGGCAAACCGCCCGGGCTAAACCTATGCGTAACAGCCATTTCAAAAGCGCGGAAGAGGACAGGTATTTTCACTTTTAATTTATTTAGGATGGGAGGAAACGACAATGAGAGGTGTTCACAGCGCGGTAGATGAAATCCGCCGCAACGTATTTACAGAGGTCGCCCGCCTGGCCTACGAGGGCGGCGACTATTCGAGGATCGATCGGATTCCCTATAAAATCGTCCCCGGTGAGGTCGCCCGCCACCGGCACGACGTATTCCTGGAGCGGGCCATCGTGCAGGAGCGGCTGCGTTTGGCGGTGGGCCTGCCCCTGCATTCCGTGGACGTGCTGTCCCCCCCCAGCGATGGGATCGAGGCGGCCGTTAAATCGAACGACAAATTCTTTGAAGAGCCGCTGGTCAACGTAATTACTTTCGCCTGCAACGCCTGCCCGCCCAAGCAGATCCGTGTCACGAACAACTGCCAGGGCTGCATTTCTCACCCCTGCAAGGCCGTGTGCCCCAAGGACGCCATCTGGATCGACAAGGATAAGCACAGCGTCATCGACCAGACCAAATGCATCAAGTGCGGCCGGTGTGTCAGCCAGTGCCCCTATGACGCCATCTCCAAGATGGAACGGCCCTGCGCCGCCGCCTGCGGTATGGACGCTATCGAATCCGATGAGAACGGACACGCCAAGATCAACTATGACAAGTGCGTTTCCTGCGGCATGTGCCTCGTGAACTGCCCCTTCGCCGCCATCGCGGACAAGAGCCAAATCGTCCAGGTTATCAACGCCATCCAGCGCAAAGAAGAGGTGATTGCCTGCGTGGCCCCGGCTTTCGTGGGCCAGTTTGGCAAGGCCGCCACACCTGCGAGACTGAAAGCCGCCATGCGGACCCTGGGCTTTGCCGATGTGGTGGAGGTGGCCATCGGCGCGGACCTGTGCACCATTGAGGAGGCGCACGACTTCCTGGAGAAGGTGCCGGCGGAGCAGCCCTTCATGGGCACGTCCTGCTGCCCGGCGTGGAGCATGATGGCGAGGAAGCTGTTCCCCGAGTTCAAGAACTACATCTCCATGACCCTGACGCCCATGGTCATCACCGCCCGGATGGTAAAAAAAGATCATCCAGGCGCCCGCATCTGCTTCATCGGACCCTGCGCCGCGAAGAAGCTGGAGGCCAACAGCAAATCCGTCCGCTCCGATGTAGACTTCGTGCTGACGTTTGAGGAGCTGCAGGGCATGTTCGACGCCAAAGACGTGGACTTCACCAAAATCGAGAGCTGCAGCGCCGACGGAATGGACGACGGCACCGCCATGGGCCGCGGCTTCGCGGTGGTGGGCGGCGTGGCTGCCGCCGTGAAGGAGGCAATCCGGCACATCGAGCCGGACCGTGAGGTGCTCACCGAGTACGGAGACGGGCTGCGGGAATGCCGCAAGATGCTGATGATGGCCAAGGCGGACAAGCGCAGCGGCTATCTGCTGGAGGGCATGGCCTGCCCCGGCGGCTGCGTGGCCGGCGCGGGCACCATCTCCATGGTGCGGGAGGGCGCCGCCAACGTGGAGAAATTCAAGAAAGACGCTTCCGCCCTCAGCTCCACCGAAAGCCCCTTCAAAGGCCGGCTGAAGGACGTGCTGGAATAAAGCGGCATTCTTGCTAAGGGGAACGAAGGCCCCCCGGATTTTCAAAAAGGTCTGCCGTGTTTTTGGGCATTCGCGCCGCCGGGGAAACGGATATGATTTTATTGCGCCGCTCCGGCGGCAATCTGCGAAGTTGTTTGACGGGCTGTAGGAGGGGGCGAAAGGCCCCCTCCTTTAATGCATCCGGAACACTGGGAACCAATGCGCTTTTTCCCAAGGATTTTTTTGTTTTTTCCACTTTTGCAGGTTTTCCCCAAAAAAAGCGCGTATTTAACTCCCCGCAGAGCGAAAAAATTCCACTTGCTTTTCCCATTCGGTTGACAAACAGGCGGAAACCCGATAAAATAAACCTTATGAAAATACAAACAATTGGGAGGTACATGAAATGCCCCAGCTGACTGAAATGCGCCTGGCTGTCCTGATTGACGCAGACAATGCCCCGCGCAACAGCATTGGGGACATCATGGCCGAGATTGCCGTGTACGGAACCCCTACCATCAAGCGGACGTATGGCGATTGGACCGCGCCAAACATGGCGGGCTGGAAGTCCATATTGCTGGAAAACGCGTTCACCCCCATCCAGCAATATGCATACACCACCGGGAAGAACGCAACCGATTCCGCAATGATTATCGACGCGATGGATATTTTGTACACCGGCCACATCGATGGGTTTTGCCTGGTTTCCAGCGACAGCGATTTTACCCGGCTGGCAACCCGGCTCCGGGAAGCCGGAATGAAGGTCATTGGCATTGGGGAAAAGAAAACGCCCAGCCCTTTTATTGTGGCCTGCGACAAATTCATTTATGTGGAAATTATCCGGGCCGCGGCGGCGGGGAAGGAGCCGGCTTCTTTAAAATCCCGGGTGAAGGTCAAAAAAAAAGCGGAAGCGGCGCCTATGGAAAATGCAAACGGGCACAACGACAACGGGCACGTGCCGGCAAGCATGATCTCCCTGATCGCATCTTCGGTGGCTGACATTGCGGATGAAGACGGCTTTGCCTTTATGGGGGAGCTGGGCAACCTCCTCATCAAAAAGCAGCCGGATTTTGATCCCCGCAACTATGGGTTTCAAAAGCTGACCCAGCTCATTAAATCGCTGGACCGATTTGAAATCGACGTGCGGCAGACCAATTCGCCCCATATCAAGCACATTTTCCTTCGGGATAAGCAGTCCAAACCCGAGGACGATTAGAAAACGGCCAAAGGGCCTGCTCCCCAAGCAGAAAAGACGCGCGGGAGCAGGTTTTTTATTTGTTCCGCCGGGGGGGGAGAAAACAGCATGCCTCGTTTTCCCATCAGGAAATGCAATATTAAAAGAAAAAAACGGCCGCATCCGGTCCGGAATCTAATGATTTTCTTTCTTTTGGTTCTGGGGTTCCTTCTGCTCACTTATCTCCAGAACAACACTCTTACCACAAGGGAAATTCCGGTCCTCGACTCCCGGATTCCCAGGGAATTTGACGGGTTCCGCATCGTCTTGCTCTCGGACGGGCACGGAAAGCAGTTTGGGCCAGGCTACTCCGGGCTGCTCCGGCAGGTGGCAGAGCTGTCCCCGGATTTGATTGTCTACACCGGAGACATGGCGGACTCCTCCACCGAGCTTTCCGGCCTTCCCGGCCTGTCGAGGGGCCTTTCCAACATTGCGCCAACCTACTATGTGACGGGGAACCACGAGTGGGAAATCCGCCAGGTTCCAAAGATTACCCGCATTCTTAAGGAAAACGGCGCCTCCGTTTTACAGAATCAATTTGTTACTTTGACCCGGGGCAAACAATCCATTGTTTTGGCGGGAGTCAACGACCCCAACGGGCCTAAGGACCAGAAAACGCCGGAACAGCTGGCCTCCCAAATCCGAAATCGTTATTTCAACTCTTTTGTGATCCTTTTGGCCCACCGGAACAACCTGTTTTCCAAATATGCGGCCTGCGGCTACGATCTGGTGCTGTCCGGCCACGCCCACGGCGGCCTGGTCCGCCTTCCCTTTACCGACGGGCTGATCGACAGCCAGCATACGCTGTTTCCCACCTGGACCTCCGGGCTTTATTCCCTTGGAAACACCCAGATGGTGGTTTCCCGGGGACTGGGCAACATAAAGCCCTCCTTCCGGGTATTCAATCCGCCGGACATCCCGGTGGTGGTTTTGCACCCAAAAGCCTCTTGATTCTTTGTTTGATTCCCAGAAAAGAGCTGATTTAAATGGATTTTCAAGCCGGAACCTATGATATCGCGGTGATCGGCGCGGGACACGCGGGGATCGAAGCCGCCCTTGCCGCCGCCCGCCTGGGCCTGCATGCCATCTGCTTCACCATCAATCTGGACGCGGTGGGCAACATGCCCTGCAACCCTTCCATCGGCGGCACTGGAAAAGGCCACCTGGTGCGGGAACTGGACGCGCTGGGCGGCGAAATGGCCCGGGCGGCGGACAGGGCCTGCATCCAATACCGGGTGCTCAACCGTGGCAAAGGCCCCGCCGTCCATTCCCTCCGGGCGCAGGCGGACCGGCGGGAATATCAAAAGATCATGAAATATACGCTGGAGCGCCAGGAAAATCTGGACGTGA
>JAQVYO010000004.1 GCA_028708585.1 Oscillospiraceae bacterium | reverse complement strand
GGCCCAAGTGGGAACAGATAATCAGGGCGGCTCCCTCCCGGATCAAATATTGAATGGTTGGAATGGAAGCCACAATCCGCTTATCGTCGGTAATCTCCCCGGTCTGCTTATCCAGAGGCACGTTCAAATCGCAGCGCAGCAGCACACGCTTTCCCCATACGTCAATATCCTTCACGGTCTTTTTATTGTATTTCATGCAATAAGACTCCTTTACCCGTTTTTTCTGCTTTCCATGCGCGGAAACCAGCTTTCTAGCAGTTTTCCCAGCAAAATGCCTTTCTTGCGCAATATAAAATCAAAAACGGTCCCGACCCCTCAAAAAATACAAAACGCGCTCCGGGCTTCCCGCCACCGGTAAAATAAGACCGGTCACAGGTTTCGCCGAGGGGGCGCTCCCATTTCTCCCGTATTCTTTAGCCCCTTAAACTCCTGCTGCCGCAGCGCCTCATACACCAGAACCGCCACCGAGTTGGCAAGGTTCAGGCTGCGGGCTTCCGCTTTCATGGGAAGGCGAAGGCACCGGTCCCTATGGGCATTTCGGAACCATTCGGGCAGCCCCGCCGTCTCTTTTCCGAAAAACAGAAAGCATCCGTCTTGAAACGCTGCCGCCGGATAGGCGCGGGGCGCTTTGGTTGTGGCAAGCCACAGGTCCGGGCACGGGTTTTTTGCAAAAAAATCATCCAGATTATCATATACATGCAGATCCACCAAGGGCCAATAGTCCAGACCCGCCCGCTTTACGGCTTTCTCTCCGATGTCGAAGCCCAGCGGCCGGATGAGGTGCAGGCGGCTGCCTGTGGCGGCGCAGGTGCGGGCGATATTTCCTGTATTCATAGGAATTTCCGGTTCAACCAGAACAACATTTAACATGAATGCGCTTCCTTTTTTTCATATATGGTTCATTTTAACCCAACCGCAAGGTAAATTCAACTGTAAAATGGCGAAGCAATGCAAATTTACATCTTTATTCCGGCAAAAAGTTATGATATAATGCAAAATATTAAAGAAACTCTCGGAGGGAAATAAGGATGACGGAGACAACGCACCGCAAACGGGTGGTGGTGAAAGTCGGCACTTCCACTTTGATCCACGAAACCGGCAGTCTGAACCTGCAAAACATCGACCATTTATCCCGTGCCCTTTCCGATCTCAAAGGAATCGGACATGAGATCATTCTGGTCAGTTCCGGCGCCATCGGCATCGGCGCCTGCAAGCTGCGGATGCCCCAGCGGCCCGCTCAGCTGCGCCTCAAGCAGGCCACCGCCGCCGTGGGCCAATGCGAAATGATGCATTTATATGATAAATTTTTCGGCGAATACGGACAGACGGTGGCACAGATCCTTTTAACCCGGGAGGATGTGGATCATCCTCACCGGTCGGAAAATTTAAAAGCCACCTTCGAGGCGCTGCTGGAGATGGGAACCATTCCGGTAGTGAATGAAAACGACTCCGTGGCGTTCGACGAAATTGAAACCGGCCGCACCAAGGTCCTGGGAGACAACGACACGCTGTCCGCCCTGGTGGCCGCTTTGGTAAACGCCGGCCTCCTGATCCTCCTGTCCGACATCGACGGTCTGTTTGACGGGGATCCCCGCTCCAACCCAAACGCCCGGCTGATTCCAGCGGTGCATGAAATCAACGGCGCGGTGCGGGCCATTGCGGGGGGGAACGGGACCTCCTGGGGCACCGGCGGCATGAGCACCAAGCTGGACGCCGCCGAAATTGCCCTGGAAAACGGCATTGATATGGTGATTACCAATGGGAAGAACATGGAAAATCTATATAAAATTGTAAATGGGAACCCGGTGGGAACTTTGTTTTCAAGGACTATATAACATGCATGAGGAGGAACAATTATGACTATTTTGGAAACAATGGCTGAGTCCGCAAAAAATGCTGCCTATACCCTTGGTATTACCGGAACACGCAAAAAAAATGCGGCGCTTTCCGCCATTGCCGAGATGCTGAAAGCCAGATACCCCGCCATTTTGGACGCCAACGAAAAGGACCTGGAGGACGCCCGGGCTTCCGGTATGTCCGCCTCCCTCCTGGACCGGCTGACCCTCACCCGGGAGCGGATCGACGGCATTATTGAAGGGGTGCGTCAGGTGGAATCTCTGCCCGATCCCATCGGAGAAGTCACCAAAATGACAACCCGCCCCAACGGGCTTACGATCGGCAAGCGCAGAGTGCCCCTGGGGCTCATCGGAATGATCTACGAAGCCCGCCCCAACGTCACCGTGGACGCCGCTGTTTTATGCCTCAAATCCGGCAACGCCGTGATTCTGCGAGGCGGAAAAGAAGCCATTCACAGCAACTCCGCCCTTGCGGCGGCCATGCGGGACGCGCTGGAGGAAGCGGGCCTTCCCCGGGACTGCATCTGCTTTGTGCATGACACCAGCCGGGACAGCGCGGAGGAAATGATGCGCCTTTCGGATGACATTGACGTCCTGATCCCCAGGGGCGGGCCGGGACTCATCCGCACTGTTGTGGAAAAATCCAAAGTTCCCGTCATCGAAACCGGGACCGGCATCTGCCATACTTATGTGGACGGTGACGCCAACTTGCAGATGGCCGCGGAAATCGTATACAACGCCAAATGCTCCCGCCCCTCCGTCTGCAACGCCATGGAAACCCTTTTGGTTTCCCGGGCCGTCGCCGGAGAATTCTTGCCCATGGCCAAAAAGTTCCTGGATAAAAAACAGGTGGAACTCCGGGGCTGCCCCACCACCCGGGATATCCTGGGAAACGCCGTGCGCCCTGCCACAAGGGAAGATTACGACACGGAATTCGGCGACTACATTCTGGCGGTGAAAGTGGTTTCCGGCGTGGACGAAGCCATTTCCTTCATCAACAAGCATGGCACCGGCCATTCGGAGGCCATTGTCACCAACCAATATTTTACCGCTCAGAAATTTTTAAATCAGGTGGACGCGGCGGCGGTATATGTCAATGCCTCCACCCGCTTCACCGACGGGTTTGAATTCGGGCTGGGCGCGGAAATCGGCATTTCCACCCAAAAGATGCATGCCCGCGGCCCCATGGGCCTGGAGGAACTGACCTCCTCCAAATATATCATTTACGGAGAAGGCCAGATCCGCAAATGAAACCCAGCCCGGCAAAATACGGCGCGGGCCGGCCGCCCCCTGGGATGTGCCCCCCGGCGGCCTATGGGTTGGAAAGCCCTGATAGCAGGGGCTTTCCGCCGGAAGCTGCCGATTGTGCAAAGCGCCGGGCGATTCTTGTAGTTCGTACAAAGCCGCCCCGGAAGAGATCATCTTCCGGGGCGGCTCTGTTTTTTTCATTTTCAAGCCGGAGCTGGGTTTTTTTCAGCGCATCTTCCGGCTTAAATTCCTACTTTTGCGGAAAATTGGACGGTGCAGGTCCCTTTTGGCTCCAGGTTGCCCAGGAACAGTCCCTCCACCGGATTGGCGTTCACCGGCGGCTCTCCATTGATCCTGGTGGTTTTTTTTACATAAGTCATTCCGGCGGGCAGTGTGTCCGTCACCACAACGTTGGAAAGGGGCATATTGCCCGTGTTGGTAACCGTCAGGGTATAGCTCACCACATCGCCGCTGCCGGACACCACCGATTTATCCGCTGTGCCAGCAATTTTGATGCCGGGATCGATCACCGAAAGCTCCGCCGGATTGGAGGAGACGCTGGCCGTGCTGCTTTGCCCGTCCGCGTCATAGGTATAAAGCACCGTGGCGGTGTTGAGCAGGGACGCCGGCACATCTTCCCCAATGCGCGCGTCAAAGGCAACCTCGGCCCGCCGGCCCGGGCCAATTTCCGGAATGGGAACGCCGGTCAGCAGGTTTCCTTCGGAAACCCGCGCGCCGTTCAGCCGGATGTTGGAAACGGAAAAGAGGGCATAGGCGCCGCTGTCCTGCACCAGCACACTGGTAACGGGCAAAGTGGATTCATTATCCACCACAATGGTAAAGGTCACGGTATCCCCTTTCCTTGCGCAGACAGGGTCCACCGTTTTGGTTACTCTCAGCCAGATTACATTTGTTTTCACCCGGCTGCTCACATCGGTAACCGTTCCGCCGACGGAGCTGGAACAGGCGCTGTAATGGCCGCTTACCGCCGCAGTATTCTGAAAGACCGCGGTCGACGCCGCGGCCGCAAGCGATTCAACCGAAATCATGCTTCGTCCTCCTGATGAAAGATTTCAGAAGGAACTTCCCGAACCGGAAAGAAAACGCGGGCATTGCGGCCCTTGCCAATCCGGGAAACCTCCCGTTTCAGTATATGCCGCTTTGCCCGCCGCGCGTCACTGGACAAGAATCAAATATCCACGCCCAGAAATTGTTTGACCACCAGCCCCAGCGCAAAGGAAAGAGCCGCAACCCCCATGCTAATGGCCGCCATTTCCCCGAACCGCCGTTTAAAATTATAGTTCTGTGCAACGGAAATGTAATAATTAAACACCAGAATGATGAGCGCCACCAAAGCCAGCATGATAAACAGGGCGGTAAGATACATCCCCGCCGGCAGAAGCAGATAGGGCAGCACCAAAAGAGCCACGGTAATCAAATAGGCGATGCCGGTGTAAACGCTGGACTTGAGCGCATCCGGCCTGCCTTCCGACCGGGAGGAAAGATATTCGCTGGACGCCATGGAAAGGGTGGCCGCAATGCCGGTAATCAGGCCGGACAGCGCCACAAGGTCGGTTCTTCGCATGGCAAAGGTGAGGCCCGCCAAAGTGCCGGAAAGCTCCACCAGCGCATCGTTCAGCCCCAGAACCATAGATCCAACATACCGGAGCCGCTCTTCATCCAGAACGCCCAGCAGCTTCTGCTCGTGGCTGTTTTCCTCCTCCGCAATCTTTCGGGCTTCCGGCACTTCCTCTTCCAGCTTTTCATAGGCGTTTCCCGCCGAAGATTCCCCCCGCTCCATCAGCTTGAGCGCAAAAGTATACCCGAACAGAACGCTGATGACGGAAAACCAGAGAATCCGGAGCTTTCTGGGCTTTACATCCTCTCCGGTGTATTCCTTCCAGCGCTCCGCATGGGATTTCTCATCGTCTCCAATTTGGAGAAGCACCTCCCGGTTTTTCCCGTCCTTTACCCTGCGGGCAATGCGCCGGTAAATGTGATGCTCCGTCAGTTCATCCCGCTGCATTCCGCGCAGCACGGCCATCGCTTTTTCCGAAATAGGCTCCAATGTTTCTCCCCTCGTTTCCCATCGAAGGCTCTGAAAAGCCCTGATGCTGTAAAAAACTCACAAAGGTTCCGCCGCGCGCGGCGGAACCAAAATGTAGCCTGTCCTTCCCGCAACATATGCGCCGACAAGGACGCCTATTATACAGGGAAGCGATAAGCCTCCCGCACGGAGTCCTTTCTGCCCGGAAAGGCGGCCGTTCCGGGCAGACTGCCGGCCCCCGCTCGGGCTTGCGACCCGTGCGGGGCGGGAAGGTTCCTTCTCCCCGATCCAAAGCCGGCTCCCGCCCGGTTTCTATTTCATGAGGCCGCAAACCATGTCGGAGTAGGCCGACGGATCTTCCAAAGGCAGCTCCGCGATCAACAGTGCCTGGTTATACAGAATCTGGACATAGGTCTTTGCCTTTTCCCGATCCTCCCCAAAGGCCGCTTTGAGCGCCTGGAAGGCGCCGCTGTTGGGGTTCAGCTCCAGGACCCGCTGGGCGGCGATGCCTTTCTCGTCTCCCCCAACCATCTTGAAATATTTTTCCATCTCTAAGGAAACCGGGCCTTCCGTGGTCATGCAGACCGGGTGGCTGATGAGTTTCTTGGAGATCCTCGCTTCCTTAATTTTATCCGTTAAAACCTCTTGGACAAACGCAAGGACATCCTTGTTTTCCTCCGCCCGTTTTTCCATCTCCTCCTTTTCTTCATCGGACTCGGGCAGGGCGTCATCGTCATTTACCGATTTAAATTGTTTCCCTTCCTGCTCCGTCAGTACTTGTAGAACAAATTCGTCCACATCCTCGGTGAGGTAAAGAATTTCATAGCCTTTGGCGGAGATCCGCTCCGCCTGGGGCAGCCTGGCAATCCGCCCGGTATCCTCACCGGCGGCGTAATAAATGAAGTCCTGTCCCTCCTTCATCCGGGATACATACTGGGAAAGGGTCGTAATTTCCCCTTCTCCGGAGGTATAAAACAGCAGGAGGTCCCGCAGAGTTTCCTTATTGGCTCCGTAGTCCCCCACGACGCCATATTTGATCTGAGGCCCGAACGCTTTCCAGAAGGTCTTGTATTGCTCCATGTCGTTTGCCTGCAGCTTCATAAGCTCAGACTTGATCTTCTTTTCCAGATTGGTGGTGATGATCTTCAGCTGACGGGTATGCTGCAGCAGCTCCCGGGAGACGTTGAGGGAAAGATCCGGAGAATCCACCACGCCCCGGACAAAACGGAAATGCTCCGGCAAAAGGTCGGCGCATTTTTCCATAATCATCACGCCGCTGGAATACAGGGCCAGCCCTTTTTCATATTCCCTGGTATAAAAATTATAGGGCGCCACCGAGGGAATATACAGCAGGGCCTTGTATTCCACCGCGCCTTCCGCGTTGACCGGAATGGAGATCAGAGGGGATGCATAGTCCCCGAACCGTTCTTTATAGAACGCGTCGGATTCCTCTTTTGTAATCTGATCCTTGTTCCGCTGCCACAGGGGAACCATACTGTTGAGGGTCTCCACCTCTTTGTAGGTTTCCCATTCCGGCTGGTAATCTTCCCCCGCATCCGCCGGTTTTTCCTTCATTTTACTCTTTTCCATCTCCATTTTAATGGGATACCGGATATAGTCCGAATATTTTTTCACCAGGGACCGCAGCTGGTAGGAGTCCAGATACTGGCTGTAATTCTCTCCTTCTTCGTCCTTTTTGATCTTCATCACAATATCGGTGCCCGCCTGGTCCTTTTCACATTCCGTAATAGTGTAGCCCTCCGCACCGGAAGACTCCCAGCGGTAAGCCTGATTGGAACCGTACGCCCGGCTGATGACAGTGACCAGGTCGCTGACCATAAAGGCGGAATAAAACCCCACGCCGAACTGCCCGATGATATCCACATCAGCGTTTTTTGCCTGATCCAGCTGCTCTTTAAACTGGAAGGAACCGCTGCGGGCGATAACTCCCAAGTTGTTTTCCAGATCCTCCTTGCTCATCCCGATCCCGTTGTCCGAAATCGTCAGCGTGCGGTTTTCCTTGTCCGCCTTGATCCAAATCTCAAAATCCGAGCGGCTCATGCCCACCTGATCGTCGGTGAGGCTCCGGTAAGCCAGCTTGTCCACCGCGTCACTGGCATTGGAAATCAGCTCCCGAAGAAAAATCTCCTTATGCGTATAAATGGAATTAATCATCAAATCCAAAAGCCGTTTGGACTCAGCCTGAAATTGTTTCTGTTCCATATTGTCTCTGTCGCCTCCAAAAATAATTCGTGGTATTAGCACTCGGTTTATCCGAGTGCTAATACCACTATAATACAATCCATCCTGGATTTCAAGAAATTTAAGGGAAAAAGTTAGGTTTCTTTTCGGCCGTCCTCTCGGTCTTCCGGACCTGCTTCCGGCAGAGACTCTTTCCGCCCGAAACTGCGGGAGTTCAGCGCCATGGCAGAGGCCAGAAAAAAGCAGGCAGCAAACAGATCGATCAGTTTTTCCGAAAGACGGCGCCCATCCCCCATCTGAAGAATGGAAAAATAAATGCCCATCAGCAGAAAGAAGGAGGTCCTCCGCACCTTTGGTTTTTCAAAGCCGAAGCCCGCCATAAAATAAAAGGCCAGAAGAATACAGATGATGGCAAACAGCTCATACACATATTGGAGCAGCACCGGGTTTTCCGCCTGGCGTTCATAGGCCAATACCATCCAAAAGCAGGAAAAGAAAGCGGGAACCAGCAGAAACAGGCTGTATTTTCCCTGTTTTCCGCCTTTGAAGTTGCTCCTTGCCGTCACCAGCACGGAAGCGGCGGTGAAAAGGGCAAAGAGACCCAGAAGCAGCCATGCGACCGAAACGGTATCCCCCGCAACAGCATCCCGCACCAGCAGGACGCCCGCCGCCGCCAGCAAAAACGCCGCCGCCACCGAAAGCGTAATATACAAACTGCTGGGAGCATAAAACGCCTCCGCATATCCGCCGGGAAACGTCCTTGGCCGCATCCGCCGGACAGAAACAAAAAACAGCGCGGCCAGGACAACGGACAAGGCGATCAGCGCCACGGTCACAGGCTGCCACAAAACCGCAAGCCCCGTATCCGGTTCAAAAACCGTGTTTCTCTCCGTGTTCCGCAAAATCGCGCCGGCCACTCCTCCGATTACGGCAAGCCCCGGCAGCAGCAAACCCTTTCGCATCGTTTCACCTTCCGAATTGATGTATTTGTCTCAGTATAGCACGCCAGGCCAAAAAGGGAAAGAAAAAATCAGATTCGGGAATCCATGGGCACAAAGGGCACGCTGTGGGTCACCGCTTTATAGGCGGGACGGATAATTTTATTGCCGGGGCTGAACACCTCTTCGATTCGGTGAGCACACCAGCCTACCATCCTTGAAATAGCAAACAGCGGCGTATACAGTTCTTCGGGTATGCCCATCATTTTATAGACCAGGCCGGAATACATATCCACATTGGCGCAGACGATTTTTTTGCCCTTTTTGGCGTCCAGCAGCACATCGGGGGCCACCCGCTCCACCGTTTCAAACAAATTAAATTCATCCAGCATCCCCGCCCGCTCTGCCTGGCGTTTGGCGCAGCGCTTCAAAATCACGGCGCGCGGGTCGGACAATGTATAGACGGCGTGGCCGATGCCGTAAATCAGGCCGGATCCGTCGCCCGCCTCCCCTTTTAAAATTTTCTTTAAAAAGGCGCGGATTTCATCCTCATCCTCCCAATCTTTTACCCCATCGCCGATATAGTGGAACATTTCCATTACCTTTTTGTTGGCGCCCCCGTGCCTTGGCCCTTTGAGCGAACCCACCGCCGCCGAAATGGCGGAGTAAATATCCGTTCCCGAGGAGGAAAGGACCCGGCAGGCAAAGGCCGAGTTGTTTCCGCCGCCGTGCTCCGCGTGGAGCACCAGGCAGAGATCCAGCAGCTTTGCTTCCTCCGGCGTAAACTGATTGTCGTGCCGCACGGAATATAGAAAATTCTCCGCCACGCTCAGCCCCTCCTGGGGCCGATGCAGATAAAGGCTCTCATTGTCAAAATAGTGCCGCTTCACCGCGTAGGCGTGGGCCACAATGGTGGGACAGCGGGCGATCAGCTCTATAGCCATGCGCAGCTCGTTTGCCAGCTCATGATTGTCCGGGCAGGGATCGTATGAATACAGCGCCAGCACCGATCGGGCCAGCTTATTCATCACGTCATGGCTGGGCGCTTTGATAATCATATCTTCTGTGAAATTGGGCGGAAGCGTGCAGCTTTCATTCAAAATATGCTGAAACATATCCAGCTGCTTGCGGTTGGGCAGCGCCCCGAACAGCAAAAGGTAAGCGGTTTCCTCAAATCCAAACCGGTTCTCGGAGAGGAAGCCATCAATCAGATCCTCAATGTCGATGCCGCGGTAAATCAGGCGGCCGGGCTTTGGAATCCGTTCGCCGTCCTGCAGAACATACCCCAGCACATTTCCGATCTTGGTAAGCCCCGCCATAACGCCGGTGCCATCCGCATTGCGCAGTCCGCGCTTGACGTCCACGTTTTCATAATCCGCAGGATCAATATGGTTATTTTTCAAAAACTCTCCGCATAAGCTGTCTATGAACTCGCGTGATACTTGAGCTAAGTTTTCTTGCATATGTTCACTCCCTCTTTTCCGGTCTAATTCCTACTAATTTTACACCGAATCATTCCCGTAGTCAATAAATACGGCACTTGTCATGGTATCTATAAATTTCTTGTTTCCACTTTCCACATCCGGCACATTTCCCAATATTTTTCCGTAAAATGAATAAACCGGCACATCCGCCTGCAAAAATGAAGTCAAAAAGGACGGCATGAAATGAAACGTTTGCTTCTGGTTGCCATCATCACGCTTCTGATTCTGTTTCTGTTTCCGCTGTTTCTGCTGGGAGGAAAGCCCGCTTCCTCCAGCCAGAAAACGCCGGGGGCCACTTTGCCCGCCGCGACTTTGCCCGCCAACCGCGCCGTTGCGGAGGCGGACGCAAACGTTGCCATCCGCCTGCTGTCGGGCGGGAAAGTCAGCAAAATTTCTTTGGACAAGTACCTCTGGGGGGTAGTGGCCGCCGAAATGCCCGCCTCCTTTGCGCCGGAGGCGCTGAAAGCCCAAGCGGTGGCCGCCCGTACATATACGCTGTACCAAATGGTTCACGGTCCAAACAAAAATCACCAGGACGCGGACGTCTGCGGCGACTACCGATGCTGCAGCGCCTATATCTCCCGGGAGCAGGCCTTAAAAAACTGGGGCCAAAACGCCCAGGTCAACGCGGCTAAAATCTCCCAGGCCATCTCCCAGACAGACGGACAAGTTGTATTATACCAGGGAGCGCCTATTGATGCCGTGTTCCATTCTTCCTCCAGCGGCTCCACCGAAGACGCTTCCCGGGTCTGGGGCGCCGCGGTTCCTTACCTAAAAAGCGTCTCTTCCCCGGAAAGTTCCGACAGCGTGCCCAATTATTACAGCACGTTTCGCGTTTCCGCGGCGGATTTTAAAGCCTCTTTTTTAAAAACCTATCCCAAAGCCAATCTGTCCGGCGACCCGGCCGCCTGGTTTCAAAACGAAATTCGCTCGCCCGCCAACAAAGTTCTCTCCCTTGAGGTAGGCGGCGTGAAGGTCAAAGGCGTGGATCTGCGCACCATGTTTTCCCTGCGCTCCACCTCCTTCCGGATTACCATAAGCAAAGATCAGATTGTGTTCTCGGTAACCGGATACGGGCACGGCGTGGGCCTCAGCCAATATGGCAGCAACGCCATGGCAAAAGCGGGCAAGACCTACGATCAGATTTTAAAATGGTATTATTCCGGAACCGTCCTTGGAAAATGGACGGATGTCAAACGGCGATAGCCCTTTGTCCTCCGATAAAACGAATATAAAACGCGGGCGGATCCCATTGGGGTCCGCCCGCGAAGCTATCCGGCCTTTTTGCATCCAAAATCCGCCTGATCGCCGCCGGCGGGAAAAGCAGAGGGCGGCCTATCCCTCTTTTGGGGGCTGCCCCTGCCGTTTTGTGCCCGGGCGGCTGTGGCCGCGCGTATATTTCTTTCCCGGTTTCCGTTCCTGCCCGGTTTCCGCCCGCTTTTCTTTTTGCTTTCGGCGCGCCTGGCCTTCCTTCCTGGATTTATTGGGGCGCGGCTTCTCTCCAGAGGGCTTTTCCGGTTCCCGGACCAGAGGCTTTCCCTCCGGAGGCCGCGTTTCCTCCGCTTGCTTCATGGCCATCTCTTTAATGTGAGCGGCCAAAAGAACCTCCGGGCTTTCATACCCTTCCGGCCGTTTGCCCTTGCCGGAGCGAATGATGTTGATTTCATTATTTTTATAGCAGTGGGGGGCTTCCGGCGCGATATCCAGCCGCACCTTCACCCGCTCCCGCAAAAGGTCCACGGCGGACACCGTCCCCACCCCGTCGGGCGTTTCCACAAACGAGTCCGCCCGGGGCGCCCGCTTCAGCAAATCCTCGTATGCTTCCTGCTCGTACTTGAGGCAGCACATCAGCCGCCCGCAGGCGCCTGAAATTTTTGCCGGATTCAGAGACAGGCTCTGAGTCTTTGCCATCTTGATGGAAACCGGCTGGAATTCCTCCAAAAACCTCGCGCAGCAAAAGGGCTGGCCGCAGATGCCCAGTCCGCCCAACATTTTTGCCTCGTCTCGGACGCCGATCTGCCGCAGCTCAATGCGGGTACGGAATACCGAAGCCAAGTCTTTGACCAGCTCCCGGAAATCCACCCGGCCATCCGATGTAAAAAAAAACAGGATTTTGCTGCCTTCAAAGTTATATTCCACATCTACCAGCTTCATATCGAGACCATGCTTTGCGATCTTCTGCTGGCAGATGTCAAACGCCCTGGCTTCCTTTTTGCGGTTGGCTTCCATCAGCCCGCAGTCTTCCGGAGCGGCGATCCGCAGCACCGGGCGCAGGGGATCGGAGACCTCCCGGTCTTCTACCATGGTGTTCCCCATGGCGCATGTGCCGAATTCCACCCCCCGCGCGGTTTCCACGATAACAGGCTGCTCCGGCTCCACCTTCAGCTCCCCCGGAGAAAAATAGTATATTTTACCGCCGTTGCGAAAACGGACGCCTATAATTTCCGTCAAATAAGTTCCTCCTTTGCTTCAAACACCGCTTCCCATAACCCGGCGGACAAAAGACCGGAAAGGTGGCCTATGCCCACGTTTCCTTGGCAGCGCTCCCGGAGGACACCAAGAAAAGAAATGGTTTCCATCAGTTCCCGGCGGCTCAGCAGGCCGCCTGCTTCCCCGGGTCCTTTCTCCGGTAAAAAGCCGGCGGTTCTCAGAAGGTTCTCCCGCAAAAGCGAAACGGCCGCCTCCAGAAAGGCCAGAAATTCCTCCCGGCTGCATTTTTCCAGACCCGCCGCAAATTCCATCAGCGCAAGCTCCCTGCGCCCCGCAAGGCGCTGCAAAAACGCCTGAGCCCGGATCTGGGCCGGCTGTTCCCGGCCGCCTTGCCCGGAAAGCAGTTTGACCGCCTCCCCCAAAATACCGCCGCAGGCCGCCGCCGCCGCCGCAAGTTCCCCGCGCCCCGCCTTTGGAAAGCGGGCGCGAAGCGCCTTTTCCGCTTCCCTGGAACCCACCGGTGACAAAGTCAGCACCTCGCACCGGGACCGCACCGTCTGCAAAAGGGCGGCGGGATTGTCCGCCAGCAGCAAAAACGAAGCGTAGTCCGGCCCCTCCTCCAGCAGCTTCAGCAAAACATCCTGGGCCCGTCCGCTCATCTCCTGGGCATGTTCCAAAATGTAAACCTTGCGGGCGGCTTCATTCGGGCGGATAAACGCATCCCCCCGAATGGCCCTGGTCTGTTCCACCAGAAGGGCTTCTCCCCATCCGCACCAGATCACGTCCGGATGGATGCCTCCAAAGGTTTTCCGGCAGTTTTCGCAGCGGCCGCAGGGCCTGGTTCCCCCGCCGCTGCACACCAGCGCCGCCGCCAGAATCTTCGCAAGGGTATGCTTGCCGCTTCCGGGAGGGCCGGCCAAAACATAGGCGTGAAACAGCCGCGCCTTCCGTTCCTGCTCGCTCAAATATTGCTTTAAGTCCGAATTGCCTGCAAATCCTGGAAAATTCATCTTACGCCCGCTCGAATTTCTCTATGTTCAGCACAAATATCGTGGTGCCGCCCACCACAACCTCCATGGGAAGGTGGGGATAGTAATGGTTTTCAAGCTCTGTATTCAAAGGAATGGCCTGCTTGCGCTGATGGGACCGGTCCTTAATGATGTCAATAGCGGACTGCACCCGGTCTTCATCCACCCCCAGCAGAATGGTCACGTTGCCGAACATCAAAAACCCTCCGGTGGTGGCGAGCTTGGTCACGGAAAAACCATTTTGGGTCAGCGCCTGGATCACCGCCTTGGCATCATCATGGCTGATGATGGAAAGTATCAGTTTCATACGAAGCCTCCCTTCTCTCTCTATTCTTTCTATTATAACCGATCCAATTTAATTATGCGAGATATTTTTCTCTGTAATTTACGAAACTGCGGCTATTTGGCGGGTTTCCGCCCTTTGCCGGTACGGCAAAGGGGGCGGGCGATTCCGCCCGTCCCCTTCTTCCCGTACTCCAAAGCTTCAAACGCTTTTGAAACGGGGCGGGGACAAGCCGCCCCCCTTGGAGCTTCTATTTATCGTATAGTTTGGTCAGAGAAACCAGCTTATCATATTTATCCGCTGCGTCTTTTTCCGCCTTGGCGAACAGCTTCTTGGCGCGTTCCGGGAAAGCCAAAGCCAGAGAGCTGTACCGCACTTCGCCGCCCAGGACATTCTGATAATTTTCGGTGGGCTTCTTGCTGTCCAGCTGGAAGGGGTTCTTCCCCTGGGCTTCCAGACGCGGATCATAGCGGAACAGGTGCCAGTACCCGGCGTCCACCGCAGCCTTCATTTCGTCCATGCCCTTGACCATGCCGGTTTTGATGCCATGGTTGATGCAGGGGGCATAGGCAATCACCAAAGAAGGGCCGGGATACGCCTCCGCCTCCGCCAGAGCGCGGACGGTCTGCTGATAGTTGGCGCCCATGGCAATCTGCGCCACATACACGTAGCCGTATGCCATAGCCATCTGCGCCAGGTCTTTTTTCTTGGTGGTCTTGCCGGAGGCGGCAAACAGCGCCACCTGGGCGGTCTGGGAAGCCTTGGACGCCTGGCCGCCGGTGTTGGAATATACCTCCGTATCCAGAACCAGGATATTCACGTTTTCCCCGCTGGCGATCACATGGTCCAGGCCGCCGTAGCCGATATCATAAGCCCATCCGTCGCCTCCGAAGATCCAGACGGAAGGCTTGGTCAGCACATCTCCCATTTCGTACAGGGCCGACACATACGGCTTATCCGTGCAGCCGGAAGCGGTTTCCTCCAGCGCCGCCTTCAGCTCTTTCATCAGCATTTTTCCGGCGGCGGCGGACTGTTGGCTGTCCTCCCTGCCGGAAAGCCATGCTTTGGCCGCGCTGGTCAGGCTCTCGGGGGCGTTTGCGCAGGCCGCCACCGTCTCCGCCAGTTCCACCGCTTTGGCCCGCCGCTGTTCCATCGCAAGGTTCATGCCATAGCCAAACTCCGCGTTGTCTTCAAACAGGGAATTTTCCCAGGCGGGTCCCTTCCCCTCCTTGTTGATGGTATAGGGGGTGGAAGGCGCCGCGGCGCCCCAGATGGAAGAGCAGCCCGTGGCGTTGGCGATCATCATCCGGTCGCCGAACAGCTGGGTGGCAAGTTTCACATAAGGCGTTTCGCCGCAGCCGGCGCAGGCGCCGGAAAACTCCAGCAGGGGGGTTCTAAACTGAGAGCCTTTGACGGTCTCCGCCGCAAAGGGCAGCTTCTTCTCCGCCACATGCTCCAGGGCATACAGGAACACGCCGTTTTGCGTCTTCTGGCTTTCCAGAGGCTCCATTACCAGGGCCTTTTCCTTGGCTGGACAAATGTTGGCGCAGGAGCCGCACCCGGTGCAGTCGTAAGGAGAAACAGAGATCATAAACGCGTAGTCCTCGCAGCCCTTTCCCTTCATGGGCGCGCTCTTCGCGCCTTCCGGGGCGGCGCTCAGCTCCTCTTTGGTAAGCGCATAGGGGCGGATAACCGCGTGGGGGCAGACCAAAGAGCACTGGCCGCACTGGATGCAGTTTTCCGGAATCCACTTTGGGACATCCACCGCGATCCCCCGCTTCTCAAACGCGGAGGTGCCAACGGGCAGTGTGCCGTCCACTCCTTTGGCAAGGGCGGAAACCGGCAGCTTGTCTCCCCGCTGCGCGTCCATGGGAACCATAATGTTCTCCACGAATTCCTTTAGTTCCGGGCGTACGGTTTCGATTTCATGAGCCGCCTTAACATCGGATGCGTTCGCCCAGCCGGCGGGCACGGAAATCTCACGGATGGCCCGGACGCCCACGTCGATGGCGGCCTGGTTCATTTTCACTATTTTTTCGCCTTTGCGGGCGTAGGTGGCGGCCGCGGCGTCCTTCATAAAGGTAATGACGTCGTCAATGGGGATCAATTCGGACAATTTAAAAAAGGCGGCCTGCAAAATCGTATTGGTACGGTTGCCAAGGCCCAGCTTGCGGGCCTCGCTGATGGCGTCGCAGGTATAAACCTTAATATTATTTTGGGCAAGATACCGCTTTGCGCCGGCCGGCAGATGCGCGCCCATCTCGTCCGCGTCCCACGCGCAGTTGAGCAGGAAGGTTCCGCCCGGCTTGACATCCTGCACGATTTCATATTTTTCTACATAAGAAGGGTTGTGGCAGGCCACAAAATCCGCCTTGGACACAAAGTATGTGGACTGAATGGGCTTTTCGCCAAAGCGCAGGTGCGAAATGGTGACGCCACCGGATTTCTTGGAATCATACTGGAAATAGGCCTGAACGTTCATATCCGTGTGGTCGCCGATGATTTTAATGGAATTTTTGTTGGCGCCCACCGTTCCATCCGATCCAAGGCCCCAGAATTTGCAGGAAACAGTCCCCTGGGGGATGGTATCCGGCTCTTCCGTAATGGGCAGGGAGTGCCCAGTCACATCGTCTTCAATGCCAACGGTAAACCCGTTTTTGGGGGTTGCCGACTGGCCGTTTCGGAAAGCGGCAAGAACGCATCCGGGGGTGGTGTCCTTGGAACCCAGGCCGTAACGGCCGCCACAGACCTTGATATCCCCACGCCCAGAAAGGGACAGCGCGGTCACCACATCCTGATAGAGCGGCTCGCCCATAGCGACGGGGTCCTTGCTGCGGTCCATCACCACGATGGACTTCACCGTGGCGGGCAGGGCCGAAAGGAAGCGCTCGGTGACAAAGGGGCGGAACAGGCGTGCCTTCACAAGGCCCACCTTTTCGCCGCGGCTCATCATATAATCGATGGTCTCCTCCGCCGTCTCACAGACGGAACCCATCGCCACCAAAACCGTTTCCGCGTCGGGCGCGCCATAATAGTTAAACAGCTGGTAATTGGTTCCCAATTTATCGTTTACCTGCTTCATGCAGCCTTCCACAATGCCTGGAATCGCGTCATAGTAGGGGTTCGCGGCTTCCCGGACCTGAAAGAAGATGTCGGGGTTCTGGTTGCTGCCGCGCAGCACAGGGTGATTGGGATTCAGTGCCCGCGCGCGAAATTCGCGTACGGCGTCCATGTCCACCATTTCGGCAAGATCCTCATACTCCCAGGCTTCCACTTTCTGCATTTCATGAGAGGTGCGGAACCCATCGAAGAAATGGACAAACGGAACTCTTCCGCGGATGGCGGCCAGGTGCGCTACGGCGCCCAGATCCATGGCCTCCTGCGGATTGTTGGAGCAGAGCATGGCGTACCCGGTGCCGCGGCAGGCCATAATATCCGAATGATCGCCAAAAATAGACAGCGCATGCGTCGCAAGGGCACGGGCAGACACATGGATCACGTTGGGCAGCAGCCCTCCCGCGATTTTGTACATATTTGGTATCATCAACAGCAGCCCCTGAGACGCGGTAAAAGTTGTGGTTAACGCTCCAGCGGTCAAGGAACCATGCACGGCGCCCGCCACGCCGGCTTCCGACTGCATTTCCGCAACCCGAACCGGCTGCCCGAAAATGTTTTTCCTTCCCGCAGCGGCCCATTTGTCCGCCAATTCGGCCATTACTGAAGATGGCGTGATGGGAAAAATAGCCGCTACTTCCGTAAATGCATAAGCTACATGCGCGGCGGCGGTATTCCCGTCCATCGTCTTTCGTGTTCTGTTCATGTCCTTAAATCCTCCTTTTCGCTTAAACAAAGCAGATCTGATTTCATATTACCATCTTATCGAAGAACGTGTCAAACCAAACCGTCAAAAACCGCTCCAATAAAACGGAAGTGGATCTTGCCCTCCTTCACGGAAGAGCAGGGGCTTCGGGCCGCCTTTCCGGCCCCCTGATTTTCCCGCAAGAGTTCCACCTTCTTTTTGCGCCCCGCTTCACTTGGCTTCATTGTAGCTTCTTCCATAATTTTTGTAAATTTAAAAATAAAAAATACGGAAAATTTAGATTCTATTCTAAAACAACCAGGGACAACTGTGTTTTTTTACATTGATCTTACATATGTTTTTCCCTGCCCCACTTCCGTTCGGCAGTTGAAAAATGAAACGGTTTCGGTTATTATAATAATACATTATCATCAAGAAGGACGGGGGGGTTCCTTTGGTTTGCAAAATCAGAAGTCTGGGACTGCACGGGATCTCAGGCTATGAGGTTTCAGTGGAATGCTTTTTGTCCCGGGGGCTTCCGTCCTTTGAGTTGGTGGGGCTGCCCGACGCGGCGGTGCGGGAAGCCCGGGAACGGGTGCGGGCGGCCATCAAAAGCTCCGGGTTTGACTATCCTGTCAGCCGGATCTCGGTGAATCTGGCGCCGGCGGGGCGGAAAAAAGAAGGCACGCGTTATGATCTGCCTGTCCTATTAGGCATTTTGTCCGCTTCCGGGCAGATTCATGCGGACCTTGCCGGCTTTGGTTTTGTAGGGGAGCTTTCCCTGTCCGGCGCCCTCCGGCCAGTCTCCGGCGTGCTCCCCATGGCGCTGGCGGCCAAACGCGCCGGGATGACCGCCCTGTTCGTCCCGGCGGACAACGCGGCGGAAGCCACCCTTGCGGAAGGGCTTGCCGTCTATCCCGTTGAAACCGTGGCCCAACTGGCGGCGCACCTGACCGGTGAAGCCTCCATTGAGGCGGCTCTTCCCTGGACCCCCGGCGCCCTCCGGCCGGACCTGCCCGATTTCCGAGATGTCAAAGGCCAGGAAAACGCCAAGCGCGCCCTGGAAATTGCCGCCGCGGGCGGCCACAACATCCTGCTGATCGGCCCGCCGGGCGCAGGAAAAAGCATGCTCGCAAAGCGGCTTCCTTCCATCCTTCCGGACATGAGCCGGAAGGAAGCCCTGGAAGCCACGGAACTCCATTCCATCGCGGGCCTGACCTCTAAAGATCTGCCCCTTCTGGACCGCCGGCCGTTCCGCAGCCCCCACCACACCATTTCCACCATCGGGCTGTCCGGCGGCGGCTCCATCCCCCGCCCGGGTGAAATTTCCCTGGCGCACAACGGCATTTTGTTCCTGGATGAGCTGCCCGAGTTTCGCAGGGACACCCTGGAGGTGCTTCGCCAGCCCATGGAGGACGGCCAGGTCAGCATTTCCCGCATGTCGGGGACCATCAGTTACCCCAGCCGGTTTATGCTGGTCTGCGCCATGAATCCCTGCAAGTGCGGGTGGTACGGGCACCCTTCCGGGCGGTGCGCTTGCTCCCAGCGGGCGGTGGACAGCTATGTGGGCCGCCTTTCCGGACCGCTTTTGGACCGGATCGACCTGTTTGTGGACGTGCCCGCCCTTGCGTTTGAGGATTTAAGCCGCCATACGCCGGCGGAGTCCTCTTCCGCCGTCCGGCAGAGGGTCAACGCGGCCCGGGAGATCCAGCGGCGGCGGCAGCCGGAAGCGGACTGCAACGCAAGAATGTCTCCCGCCCGGCTGCGGGAATGCTGCCGGCTGGATGAAGCCTGTGAAAAGCTGATGAAAGCCGCCTTTGACCGGATGGGGCTCAGCGCCCGATCCTATGACCGCATTTTAAGAGTGGCCCGCACCATCGCCGACCTGGACGGCGCTTCCCTCATCGGAACGGATCACCTTGCGGAGGCCATCCAATTCCGGAACAATCCGCTGGACCGGCGATATCTCTAGCTTTTTATTCCCGGCCGGGAGCTTCCCGTGACCGGAAGGCTTTTTGAACTTTTCAATGAGAAAGGCGTGCTGTTTTTGGACGATGTTATTTTACTCAAATTGGGCGAACTGGTTTTAAAAGGGCTGAACCGGCGCAATTTTGAAGACAGGCTGCTGCGGAACATCCGGCGCCGCCTGGAGCCATATGGGACGTTTCGGGTTTCCGCCATGCAGTCCACCGTCTATGTGGAGCCCTTGTCGGAAGCCTCCGATCTTTCCGGCGCCTACGAAGCCCTGAAAACCGTGTTCGGCATCGCGGGGATGACCCTGGCCCGGTCCTGCGCAAAAACGGTTTCCGCCATGACGGAAACCGCAAAAACCTATTTAAACGATATTTTAACGCAGGCAAAGAGCTTCAAAGCCGAATCCCGCCGGGCGGACAAATCCTTTCCGCTCACCTCCATCCAGCTTTCCCAGCAGGTTGGCGGCGCGCTGCACGACGCGTTTCCCCATCTGGCGGTGGACGTACACCGCCCGGAAGTCACCGTCTATCTGGAGGTGCGGGAAACCGCGGCTTTTGTTCACACGGATCCGGAGCCGGGCGCCGGCGGGCTGCCCGCCGGCATCAACGGGCGGGCGGTAACGCTGCTCTCCGGCGGCATCGACAGCCCGGTTTCTTCTTACATGATCGCCAAGCGGGGCATCGAGCTGATCCCGGTGCATTTTTTCAGCTATCCGTACACCTCTCTGGAAGCAAAAGAAAAGGTTCTTTCCCTGGCCCGCATTCTCACCCGGTACTGCGGACGGATGACGGTTTCCATCGTGCCATTCACCAGGATTCAGGAAGAAATCCGCAAAAACTGCCCCGAAGAATATTTCACGCTGATTATGCGGCGCTTTATGATGCGCATTGCCCAGAATATCGCGGAGCAAACCTCCGCCAAGGCGCTGGTCACCGGAGAATCCCTGGGGCAGGTGGCAAGCCAGACCATGGAAGCCCTGCGGGTCACGGAGGACGCCTGCGAATATCCCGTTCTGCGGCCGCTGATTGGGATGGACAAAGAGGAGATCGTCGCCATCGCCCGAAAGATCGGCACCTTTTCCACCTCCATACTTCCCTATGAAGACTGCTGCACCGTTTTCACCCCCCGGCATCCCAAAACAAAGCCCCGCCTGCCCGATGTGCGCAAGGCGGAGGCAGCGCTGGACACCGGCCTTCTGATTCAGGAGGCGCTGGCCGCCACGGAAAGGATGGAACTCAAACTATGAGCTATACTGCGGAAATCATCGGCGTCGGCACCGAATTGCTTTTGGGCAACATCGCCAACACCGACGCTCAGGTCATCTCCCAGGGTCTTTCCGCCCTGGGCATCAACGTCTATTACCACACAGTGGTGGGCGACAATCCCGAACGTCTCAAAAAAGCGCTGAACATTGCGAAAAACCGGGCGGATATCATCATTACCACCGGCGGCCTGGGTCCCACCTACGACGATCTCACCAAACAGACTCTGGCGGAAGCATTTGGGAAAAAGCTGGTGATGCACGAGCCTTCCGCGGAGCGGATCCGCAGCTATTTTCGGCAGAATCCCAACCGGGTAATGACGGAAAACAATTTCCGGCAGGCGATGCTGCCGGAGGGCTGCGCCATCTTTGACAACGACTGGGGTACCGCGCCGGGCTGCGCCTTTTTGGCGGAGGAAACCTATGTGATTATGCTGCCCGGCCCGCCCCGGGAATGCACCTCCATGTTCCAGCACTGCATCGTTCCCTTTTTGAAAACCTTGTCCGACGCCGCGATTTTCTCCCGGTCCATCCGCATTTTCGGCATGGGCGAGCCAATGGTGGAGCAAAAGCTCCAAGCCTTTATGACCACCATGGAAAACCCCACCTTGGCCCCCTACGCAAAGGAGGGGGAGGTGATGCTCCGGGTCACTGCCAAGGCACAAACCATGGCGGAGGCCCGGGAAATGACCGGCCCGGTGATCGACTGGGTCAAAAGCACTTTAGGCGACGTGGTATACGGACTGGATGTGGATTCCCTGGAAGAAACGGTGCTCCAGCTTCTCGCCCAGCAGGGCAAAACGCTTTCCGCCGCGGAATCCTGCACCGGCGGCCTGTTTTCCAAGCGGATGACCGACCTCCCAGGCGCTTCCAAGGTGTTTAAGGGCGGCATTGTGTCCTATTCCAACGAGGCCAAAAAATCCCTTCTGTCGGTTCCCTCTCAGCTACTGGCGGAAAAGGGCGCCGTTTCAGCGGAGGCAGCCCTTTCCATGGCCTCCGGCGCAAGAAAGGCCCTGGACACCGATCTGGCCGTCGGCATTACCGGCGTCGCGGGTCCGGAGCCGGACGAACGGAACACCCCGGTGGGCCGGGTCTACATCGCCCTTGCCGCCCCAGAAGGAGAATGGGTCCGATCGATCCAAATCGGCCGGGACCGCCGCTGGATCCGCAACCTTGCGGCTCATCATGGGTTTGACATGGTGCGGCGTTACCTGACCGGGCTGGACCTTAGCCTGGAGGAAAAATAGCCGGCTCTTCCCGTTTCCGCGCAAGGGGGGAAAGCCATTGGAACGTTTTCCCCGGCCAGGCGGCCGAAACGGCGCCCCCGGTGAACCGCAAAGAGCGCTATACGCTTGAAAAAATCCGTATTCTAGAATAAAAAATCTTTTATACGGCAGGTGAGCCAAATAAATGTCACACAGGGAAGCAAAGGAAAAATTGGGGCGGGGCGGAAAATGCGCGGCAAGCTATATCTCCCGGTTCCTCAAATGGGTAGTCATTGCCGGGGTGACCGGCGGCAGTTCCGGCGTGGTGGGCGCTGTGTTCTTTTTAAGCGTGAATTTTGCCACCAGATTCCGCGCCCTGCACCCTTTTATCATCTGGCTTTTGCCCATAGGCGGTCTTTTGACCGTCGCCGTTTACCGGCTGGGGAATTTAAACTTCAACGCGGGGACCAACATGGTCCTCCGCTCCATCCGCTCCGAGGAACACGTGCCGCTGGTGATGGTCCCGCTGATTTTTGCCAGCACGGTGATCACCCACTTTGTGGGCGGCTCCGCCGGCCGGGAGGGCGCGGCGCTGCAGATTGGCGGCGGCATCGGCTCGGAGATCGGGCGGCTGTTCCGCCTGGATGCAAAGGATATGCACATCGTCACCCTCTGCGGCATGAGCGGCGTGTTTTCCGCCCTGTTCGGAACCCCCATCACCGCAGCGCTTCTGGCCATGGAAGTCGTCAGCGTCGGCGTCCTTTACTACTCCGCTTTGGTTCCCTGCCTGGTTTCTTCCATCACCGCCTATCAGATCGCCCTGCTCTTCGGCGTTCCGCCCACTCGGTTTGCACTTTCTTCGGTCCCGCCCCTGACCTGGACTGTTTTAGGACAAACGGCGCTGATTGCCGTTGCCTGCGCGCTGCTGAGCATTGTTTTCTGCGTCGCGGTCCATTCGGTCAGCCGTTTGTCCGCCCGGATTATCCCGAGCGACTATCTGCGCATTGCCGCCGGCGGCGCTTTGCTGATCGCGCTTACCCTGCTGTCAGGCGCCCAGGAGTACAACGGCGCCGGCATGAATGCCGTCGCTTCCGCCGTGGCCGGGAACGCCCGGCCGGAAGCGTTCCTCCTAAAGCTGGTCTTTACCGCCGTCACCATCGGCACGGGATTCAAGGGCGGCGAAATTATCCCTTCCTTTTTCATTGGCGCAACCTTCGGCTGCTTTGCCGGGGGCCTTGTGGGCCTCCCTCCGGGATTCGGCGCGGCTTTGGGGCTTTCCGCGGTTTTCTGCGGCGTGGTCAACTGCCCCATTGCTTCGCTGGTCCTCAGCATCGAGATGTTTGGTTCCGGCGGGCTGATTTTGTTTGCGCTGGCCTGCGGCATCAGCTATGTGCTGTCCGGCTATTTCGGCCTTTACAGCAGCCAGAAAATCGTATATTCCAAACTGAGAGCGGAATTCATTGATAAAACCGTGCGAAAATGGTAGCTGCCGCCTTGGATATGCCCGCAAAGCCCCATCAAAAAGCTGAGGCAGAGAAACACTTCTCCGTCTCAGCTTTTTCTTCTTTGACGCGTCCGACCGCCCCCGCAAACGCCGGTATGCCCCAGGCGCGGTGGAGACGCCCCGGCGCGGCTTCGTCTCAATCAAACCATCCGGCAGGCTTCGCAGTTTTCGCAGTCCGGGAATTGGGCATGGTCATAGGAGATGCCGTTTTTATCGTAATAATCCTTAATGGCGGATTTGATGGCTTCTTCCGCCAGAACCGAACAGTGCATCTTGTGGGCGGGCAGCCCGTCCAGCGCGTCCGCCACCGCCTTGTTGGTCAGCTTCATGGTTTCCGAAAGGGGTTTGCCCTTGATCATCTCGGTGGCCATAGAACTGGACGCAATGGCCGATCCGCACCCGAAG
>JAQVYO010000096.1:1641-5951 GCA_028708585.1 Oscillospiraceae bacterium | reverse complement strand
AGGTATGGATCAGTTCATCATGCGTGCCGGCCGCATAGATTTTTCCGTCGTTCAATACGATAATCTTGCCGGCGTCCTGAACGGAGGAAACGCGCTGCGCGATGATGATTTTCGTCGTGTCCGGGATGTCTTTTTGAAACGCCTGACGGATCAACCGGTCGGTTTTGGTATCGACCGCGCTGGTGGAATCGTCCAGAATCAAAATCTTAGGCTTTTTCAGTAGCGCCCGCGCGATACAGAGCCGCTGCTTCTGGCCTCCGGATACGTTGGTGCCGCCCTGCTCGATATAGGTGTCGTACCCGTTCGGGAATGCCCGGATAAAGCCGTCAGCTTGGGCAAGCTCGCAGGCGCGGATCATTTCTTCGTCCGTCGCGTTTTCATTTCCCCAGCGAAGATTCTCTTGGATCGTGCCGGAAAACAGCACGTTTTTTTGCAGCACCATCGCCACCTGATCACGGAGTGAATCAATATCGTAATCCCGCACGTCCATGCCGCCAACGGTCACTTTTCCGCGCACAGCGTCGTAAAGCCGGGGGATCAGTTGAACAAGGCTTGATTTGGACGATCCGGTTCCGCCGAGAATCCCGACTGTTTCCCCGGATGCAATGGAAAGATTGATCTCGTCAAGGACGGGTTTGTCGGCTCCTTTTGCATACGTAAAAGTAACATTCTCAAAGGTGATTGAGCCGTCTTTTACCATATGTATCGGGTTTTCTCCGTTTTTCAGATTGCTTTCTTCTGTCAGAATTTCCACTATGCGCTCCGCCGAGGCGCGGGACATGATAACCATGACAAATATCATGGAAAGCATCATCAGGCTCATGAGGATTTGCAGCGAGTAAGTGATGAGGCTGGCCAGCTCGCCCGTCGACAGCCCGGCCACGGGATCGTTGTTAAAGGCGATGATCTCTCTGGCACCGAACCAGGCAAGCAGAAGCATGCAGACATTCAGGCAGAACTGCATCAGCGGCATATTGAACGCCAGCCGTTTTTCCGCCCTGGAGAAATCCTGAAAGATGGAACCCGAAATGTCCCCGAATTTCTGCTTTTCATGATCTTCACGGATATATGACTTGACAACCCGGATGCCATGCAGGTTTTCCCCGACGACATTATTCAACCTATCATAGGTCTTAAATACCCGCACAAAAATCGGGTGAACATGCAACATAATCGTGCCCAATCCTACGGCGAGCACAGGGATGGCCGCGAGAAAAATCAGTGACAGATGGGCGTCAATCCGAAAGCAAAAAATCAACGCAAGCACCATCATCATCGGAGCGCGCACCCCGAGGCGGATCAGCATCTGGTAGGCGTTCTGTACGTTGGTAACGTCGGTGGTAAGCCGCGTGATGAGGCTTGCGGTTGAAAATTTGTCGATGTTGGAGAAGGAGAACCTTTGCACGTTGCAGAACATGTCATGGCGTAAGTTCCTTGCAAAACCTGAGGACGCGACCGCCGCGCAGCGGCCCGCGCGAAAGCCGGTCAGCAGAGAGAGCATCGCGGCGGCAATCAGCGCAAGCCCCATCCACAGGACATAGGACATGTCGCCTTTGCTGATGCCGTAATCGATCATATACGCCATCAGGGTAGGAATGACAATTTCAAGGAGCGATTCAAAGGTAACGAATACCGGGGTGAGAACAGAGTCTTTTTTATATTGCCGAAGACTGGCGGCCAGTGTTTTGAGCATGGATGGTTTTCCTTTCTGCTTTGATATAGTAGTGCTGTCAGTGGTATAAATGCCGTGCCGATTATTTTCTCCAGAAACAGTCGCATCAGGCGACAATGTTGCACGTCAAACAAATGCGCAAAAAAAATAAACCAGTTGCTTACGTTATGTTGTCTTTCATTCGCTGAATATAGCTATAAAGGGCTTCCAGTTCTTCTTCGGTGAACCCCTTTATTAAAGCCGCATTGAGCTTCTCCCCATTTTCTTTCATTGCTTCGCTTAACTTCCAAGCCTTATCCGTAAGCACCAGCTTTTTCAGTCTGGAATCATTCGGAACGCCGCGCCGCTCAATCAACCCTTTTTTCTCCATCAAAATCAAGACTTTCGAGACAGTAGAGCGGGTAATGGTAAACTGTTCTTCCAAGTCTTTTTGATAAATATCTTTATCGGGGTTATTGGCAAGAAACCCAATGATCCATCCGTTTGTGCCTGTAACAGAATCAATATGCTTTTTATGGTCAGCATTTGCAAATCTACGCATAATGAGATTTTCAAGAGAGCGGAGTTCTATACCAATTGGCTTTCTGTTCATTTTTGCCTCCTATTTCGTAAATATAATGTAGTACGTCCTACTGTACGACGTACTACATTATAAGTCTCCTCAATGCGTTTGTCAATGAACGTAATGTGAAATTATGATAAACAGCAAAGATAAGAATGCGACCAGCGAAACAACAAATGAAACCAGCGCGTTTTCAGCAAGGGAAACGCGAAATTGTATCAATATTACCGCTATTAGACAAACGCTCTGAAGTTGCCGCTTCAGGGCTTTTCTTTTGTTCCGAATCACCGCTCAAAATCATCCCGATTGCGCGGGCGGAAGCCATCTTGGAATTGAAGCCCGAGTGAGAATAGACGCCCGCCATTGTCGCCTCCTTAGCATTATTACCTGCAATTGCGTTAACTGGCCAAAAGGTGAATTGCATAAGCCGTAGACCTTATGATCCATACCTCTCTAATAAAGGGTTATACATAAAGAGTTATTAACTCAATAATTTTCATTTTTATATTGACAAAGAGGAGAATACTCTATATAATACATATAAATCATATAGGCATTAGAGGCAATCTCATGGATACAGTATCCGTTTACAAAAAAATGATGTGCATGTGTCAGATGATGCGGCTCAAAAATGGCTGTATCGTCCGTTCATGTATGCAATAAAGCTGAAAGTTAGCTTTAGCGTTTGCTGAAATGGGATATGTACAGAATTTTGGAGCCGTATCATGCGGCTCCTTTTTGTTTTATTATTTTTCCCGAAATCTTAAGTAGAGGTGGAAATCAGATGACACTTCAACAATTAAATTATGTGATTGTTATTTCGGAAACCGGATCATTTAATAAAGCGGCGGAAGTCCTGTACGTAGCCCAGCCTTCCTTAACGAGCGCCATTAAGGAGCTTGAAAAGGAGGTAGGCATTACGATTTTTAACCGAAGCGGGAAAGGCGTGACGCTGACAAACGACGGAACAGAGTTTTTGCTGTATGCCCGGCAGGTATACCAGCAATATGAATCCCTGTTGGATCAATACGGCAAGGGCGGAATGCGAAAAAAGAAGTTCAGTGTTTCGACCCAGCACTACTCCTTCGCGGTCAAGGCGTTCGTGGAGATGGTCAAGACCTTCGACACCTCAAAATACGAATTTGCCATCCGGGAAACACGCACCTTCGACGTGATCGACGACGTCAGCACACTGAGAAGTGAGATTGGTATTTTGTATCTGAGCGACTTTAACCGCAAGATCATCACAAAGCTTCTTTCGTCGAACGATCTTGTGTTTCACCGGCTGATCGACTGCCAGGCCTATGTCTATCTCTGGCGCGGCCATCCGCTGGCCAAATGCCGGTCGATCACATTTCCGCAGCTTGCGGACTACCCCTGCCTTTCCTTTGAGCAAGGCGGAAACAGCTCGTTTTATTTTGCGGAGGAAATCCTCAGCACAAACGAGTATCCAAGAACGATCAAAGCCTGTGATCGAGCGACGATGCTGAACCTGATGGTCGGCCTGAACGGCTATACGCTCTGCTCGGGCATCATCTGCGAGGAACTGAACGGTTCGGACTATGCCGCGATTCCTTTTGAAGCCGACGACGTCAATCCGAACAGCGCTATGGAAATTGGATATATCGTGAAAAAGAACAGTTTGCTCAGTGAAATGGGAAAGCTGTATATTGAGGAAATAAAAAGCTATCTTCGCCAATACGCGGGAGGAACGGAACATGCCGATCAGAATCAAGGAAGCGATTCCGGACATGAAAAAGCTGAAGGCTGAGAGTAGTCTATAAAACCTATAGGCATTTTCTATAGTTGAGTATTTGTTTCATGTATTGGACGAAAAAGCTTCTTCAACCTATAATAATTTCATATTCAAGCGATTGGAGGCTGCAGCAGTGAGAAAAGACAATTTCATTTCCTATACAAAGCGATGCCGCCGCACGTTTTATTCTGTGCTGCTCAGCATCAATCGAATGTGCGGAGGGAATAAGCATTGTTAAGGCTGAACATAAAAGAGCTTTTCAAAAAACATAAAATAACTTCAATCAGCGGTAAACCGCAGGAGGATAATAAAATGTCTAA